>NZ_JBNOYB010000098.1:0-16945 GCF_050312375.1 Schaalia sp. | reverse complement strand
CAACTCCCCGGGCTGGGTGAAGCCGGGCTGCTGGGGGTACGCCCCGGGCTGGGTGAAGCCGGGCTGCTGGGGGTACGCCCCGGGCTGGGTGAAGCCGGGCTGCTGGGGGTACGCCCCGGGCTGGGTGAAGCCGGGCTGCTGGGGGTACGCCCCGGGCTGGGTGAAGCCCGGTTGCTGGGGGAAGGCGTTCGGCTGCTGAACGAAACCCGGCTGGCCGAAAGCGGGCTGAGCGAAACCGGCCTGCGGCGCGGGCATCCCCTTCAAGCGCTGAACGAGACCCACAACCTCCGCGCACTGCTGGAACACCTGCATCGCCATCGTCGGCTTACCGTCGACGCTCATCGAGTTCCACGTCACCTGCTGGACGTAAGGATCGTTCATGGTGAACTTCAGGACGAAGGAGCGGACCTCCCTGGGGAAACCGTGCATATCCCGCGAGTCCGTGCCGATCTCCACCGCACCCGTCATCCCGGAGGACATGACGAGGTTCTGAAGGGCAACCGCATCGAAACTCCCCTGGCCCAAGCCCATGGACTGCGCAATCGCGCTGCCCGCGAACCCCTGAGCGGTCTGCGCCGTTCCCGGAGTCCGATCGAAACGGTCGGGGACCCCGTCGTCATCCGCATCCTCCTGGAACACGTCGAAAGCGGGGACGATCTTCACGCTCATCAAGGAGTTCAGGCCGAAAACAGTCGGATTCCCCTCGGTCCAGTCCTTCCCGAAGGCGAATACGAAAGCCCCCTGCCGCGAGTCGACCCTGAACAGCTGATCGGGTCCCGCCGACATGTCGGGGACGAAGGACGAGTAGATCGCCCTATTCGCCTCGCGGGCCTGGAGATGAGCATTCACATCCGAGATCGTCCTGGCCGACCAGCCGCTCGAGAAGCCCGACAGCTTCTTCTTGCACTTCGAGCACAGGAAGCCCTCGGAGAGCTTGAGCTTCGTCAGCATCCCCGCCTTCTCGCCGCACAGTTCGCACATCTTCGCATCGAAGAGTCCCATGATCGTCTCCCGTCATCGTGTCGTATCAGGTTGAGCCGTCCGCCCTCGTCCATCCGGGCGCGTTCAGAACTTGCCGCCGCCACCGCCGTGCGTGGCTCCGGAGGAGGAGGTATGGGTCGAGGACCCCGAACTGCTCTCCGAACTGCTCTCCGGCCTCGCCGTCCGGGTGGTATTCGTCGTGATGAACACGTCCGAACCGCCGATGATCTGAAGGGCATCGGAACGCACGTACGAGGAGGCCGCGGGTTCGAGGCCCTCGTTCTTCATCTTCGAGACGAAGAGGCTCCGCACGAGTCCGCGCCCCGCCCCGAAGCCGCCCAGGACCCCGACGGCGAGCGCTCCGCCCCACTGGGTGAGCCGATCCTTCCAAGTCTTCGGGGCGCTCGTGATCGGCGCGCCCTTCCGGGCGGCCTCCATGTAGCGCTCCGTCTGCGCGACGTAGGTGCGGGCCGCCTGCTCCCACTCGTCATCGCCCAGGGGCTCGGTGAGGATCTCGCCGAGGGCCTTGATGCCCTTGTCCGTGAAAGTGGGGATCGATTCGCCGCGCGTCGAGATCCACCAGTCCCGGGTCGAGGGCGAAACGAGGAGGAGGACGCCCGAGCGCTCTGCCCCCAGACCGTAACCCTCGTAATCGAAGTAGTCGTCGGCGACGGCCATGGGGCTCTCGCCCTCATTGAGATTCCGGTAGAGGATGACGACGTCCTGACCGTAGGTCTTCGAGATCCGCGCGATCTCGGCCTCGAGCTCGGCCTCGGTCGCATCCGAGATGAAGTCGACCTCGTCGACCACGTGACGGGTCGAAGCCTTCGCGCCGAGCGGCGCGGCCAGAAGGAGGCAGAAGGCGACGAAGACCAGTGCTGCAAGGCGCGCGGTCCGATGCGCCTCGGTTGGAGAGCTCATTGTGGGATTCATGATGGGCACCTTTCTCACAGGTCCAACCAGCCCAGGACCAACCAGGCGATGGCGCCGAAGACGATGAAGAAGAAGGCCGCGAACGCCACCTGGAGGGCCCTCAACTTCCCCTGGCTGATCGGGAAGGAACCCACCACCTCGCCCGTCTGGCCGTTGATCGCGAAGGGGTAGGTCTTCCCGTTGTAGGCGATGACGATCAGCCACACGGGCAGAAGGGCGTACCAGATCGCCGAATGCTCACTGCTCAGCATCGCCGATCTCTGCCGCACGGAGCTGTAGCCCGTGACCGAAGCGCTCACGAGCGAGGAGACGGTCGCCTTGACGCGTTCGTCGGCGCGCGCGATCGTCGCCCGGGCTTCGATGTCGTAGGCGGTCGCCGCATACCCCGACAGGTACGGGGTGGCGAAGGGCTTCGACTCCTCCAGGGAGAAGGGCTCGACGCCCTCGGAGCGCTTCGGGCCGAGTTTCGTCGTGGCGCAGACCGGGATACCGGTGAAGGCGGCGCTCACCTCCCGCGTCACCTCGTAGATGTCCGTCTCGGTGTAGTCGTATTCGTTATCGGACCAGGTGCGGGTGTTCTCGGCGGTGTAGACGATCGTTCCCGAGGTCGTGCCGTCGTGATACCAGTACGGGATGTAGGCGCCGGTCGCCTCCTCGAGGGTGTGCCTGTCCCTGAATTCCTTCGGGAGCAGGAACTTCCCGCGCGTCGCCTTCTTGAAGGAGTCGAGCATGCCCGCCTTGTCGATGGCGAAGGGGATGATGAAGTCCGGGATGCGCGTATTGCGGATGCGCTCGGAGGCGACGAAGGTGTTGTTGCAGAAGCCGCAGCGCGTGGAGATGGTCGTCGGATCGGCGACGATCTCGGCTCCGCAGGAATTGCAGACGAGCGTCTGCATCTGCGGGATCTCGCCCCGGTCGACGTACGCGGGCGTCGATTCGCGCCACGCGTTGCCGGCCTCGCGGCTGCCCGGAGCGGGGGCGTCGGGCGCCGCATCGGTCCCCCGGGCCATCCCCGGCATTCCCTGCCCGGCTGCTCCGGCGCCCGGAGCGGGGGCCGAGGGCGCCGCGTTGAAACGCTCGACCGTTTCGACCTCGTGGCGCGAACCGCAGAAGGCGCACACCATACGGCCGCTCGTCGGATCGAATTCGATCGGCGCCGAGCACGATGGGCACTTGTACTGGATGTCGCTCATGCCTCGTTCCTCCCGATTCTCGCAAGGGGCCGCGTCTTCGCACCCGCCTCGGACATCCCCGTATGCAATCGCCACGCTATCGGCGGGCGCCGTGGCGGCGAAGACCCCAAGAGGTGGGAGGCGCACCGATGGATCACCCTTTTGGCAGTGTCGAAAGGGCGCCCGCTTTGCGACGATGAATCAGGCTCGCGGGCGATGGGCTCGCGGGCGGGGATCTGAAGCTCAACATGGAAGGTCGCGGTCATGGGACTCATCCAGGCAGCCGGAGCCGCCATCGGCGGGAATCTCGGCGATCAGTATCTCGACGCTTTCGAGGCCGTCGGTATGGGGGAGGGGATCGTCTTCACCAAGGGCGCGAAGCTTCGCGCAGACGATCGCCGGAACACGAACCGCAGGGGCACCGACGACGTCGTGACGAACGGTTCGGTCATCCACGTCTACGACAATCAGGCGATGATCCTCACCGACGGCGGCAGGATCTCCGACTTCTCGGCCCAGCCCGGCGTGTACAGCGTCAACCACGCGGGCCTGCCGACGATCTTCTCGGGCGACCTCAAGGGGACGCTCATGGATTCGTGGGAGCGCTTCAAGTTCGGGGGCGGAACCCCCCAGAAGCAGCAGATCTTCTACGTCAACCTCCAGGAGATCAAGGGCATCAAGTTCGGCACGCCGAACGCCCTCAACTACTTCGACACCTTCTACAACGCCGAACTCTTCCTGCGCTGCCACGGCACCTTCTCGATCCGCATCGCCGACCCGATCCTGTTCTACCAGCAGGCGATCCCCAGGGACGCGATCCGCGTGCACATCGACGACATCAAAGAGCAGTACATGTCGGAGTTCCTCGAAGCGCTCCAGACCTCGATCAATCAGATGAGCGTCGACGGGATCCGCATTTCCCAGGTCGCCTCGAAGATGCGCGAGCTCTCGAAGTACATGCGCGACACCCTCGACGACGACTGGCTCCTCGGCCGCGGCATGGAGATCCAGTCGGTCGGCATCGCCTCGATCTCCTACGACGACGAGTCCCGCAAGCTCATCGATATGCGCAACCAGGGCGCGATGCTCTCCGACCCCTCGGTCCGCGAGGGCTACGTCCAGGGGGCGGTCGCCCGCGGCATGGAGGCCGCCGGTTCGAACGAGGCCGGGGCCGGAATCGCCTTCATGGGCATGGGAATGGGCATGCAGGCGGGCGGCGGCTTCATGCAGGCCGCTTCGCAGTCGAACCAGCAGCAGATGCAACAGCAGCAGTGGCAGCAACAGCAGCAGATGCCCTCGCAGGGCCAAATGCCGCCGCAGGGGTGGGGCCAGCCCCAGCAGATGCCGCCCCAAGGCTGGGGGCAGGCGCAGCCCGCGTGGGGTCAGCCGCAGCAGATGCCCGCGCAGGGACAGATGCCGCCGCAGGGGTGGGGCCAGGCGCAGCAGATGCCGCCGCATGGTTGGGGGCAAGCGCAGCAGCAGGTTCCTCCGCAGGGTTGGGGTCAGCCGCAGCAGATGCCCGCGCAGGGGCAGATGCCGTCTCAGGGGTGGGGCCAGGCGCAGCCCGCGTGGGGTCAGCCCCAGCAGCAGGCGCCCGTGCAGGGGCAGATGCCGGTCGACCAATCGCAGCTCCCGGGGCAGGCGCCCCAGGCCGGGGCGCCCGGCCAGCAGATGCCTCAGCCCGGCCAGCAGATGCCTCAACCGGGTGGACAGGAATCGGCCTCCGAGGCCCAGCAGGTCTGGGGGCAGGCGGCGCCCGGGGCTGCCCAGCTTCCCCCCGAGAACCTTCCTCCCGTCGAGGGAACCTCCGAGGAGCGGCCCTAGACGAAGGCCCCTTGAGGAGCGGCGCATCCCGGATTCGGGGTGCGCCGTCCCCGTGCATGGGCGGTTTGAGCCCGTGCGCGCACCGAGGAGCGCCGGGATCGTGCGCGTATCGCGGCTCGCATCGGAGGGCGTCGAGCGGGACCGTTCATCGCATCGCATCGCATCGCACCGCACCGCTGTGCGGGGAGACGACTCTCCTCTCGTAACAAATGCAAAAATGCAGATTGACAATTTTTTGGTGACTTAGGTCCCTTTCTTGCTATCCTTCGGCTAGCGGCCCGATGGAGGGCCGACTCACGAGATTACGGAAGTTGAGGGCCTCGATGGTCAAGTACGTGTACGACTTCTCCGAGGGCGACAAGTCCATGAAGGACTTGCTCGGAGGCAAGGGAGCGAACCTCGCCGAGATGACGAAGCTCGGCCTTCCCGTTCCCCCCGGATTCACCATCACGACCGAGGCGTGCCGCGCCTACCTCAAGGATTCGGTCGTTCCGGAATCCCTCGCAACCGAGGTCACCACGGCGCTGCGCCGCGTTGAAGACATGATGGAGCGCCACCTCGGCGACCCCTACAACCCCCTCCTCGTCTCGGTGCGCTCGGGCGCGAAGTTCTCGATGCCGGGCATGATGGAGACGGTCCTCAACATCGGCCTCAACGACCAGTCGGTTCTCGGCCTCGCGAAGATCTCGGGCAATGAGCGCTTCGCCTGGGACTCCTACCGCCGACTCATCCAGATGTTCGGCAAGACCGTCCTCGACATCGAGGGCGATCTCTTCTCCGACGCCCTCGACTCCCTCAAGGCCGAACGCGGCGTCAAGGGCGACACTGAGCTCACCGCCGAGGACCTCAAGGGCCTCGTCGTGACCTTCAAGAAGATCGTCGCCGAGCAGAAGGGCATGGACTTCCCGCAGGATCCTCGCGCCCAGATGGACATGGCGATCGAGGCGGTCTTCCGCTCGTGGAACACTGAGCGCGCCCGCATCTACCGCCGTCGTGAGCGCATCCCCCACGACCTCGGCACCGCCGTCAACATCTGCACCATGGTCTTCGGCAACATGGGCGAGGGCTCGGGCACGGGCGTCTGCTTCACCCGCGACCCCTCTTCGGGCCACTCCGGCGTCTACGGCGACTACCTCGAGAACGCCCAGGGCGAGGACGTCGTCGCCGGTATTCGCAACACCCTCTCGCTCGCCGACCTCGAGAACATCGACAAGGCCTCCTACGACAAGCTGCGCGGCATCATGCGCAAGCTCGAGACGCACTACCGCGACATGTGCGACATCGAATTCACCATCGAGCGCGGCAAGCTCTGGATGCTCCAGACCCGCGTCGGCAAGCGCACCGCCGCCGCCGCATTCCGCATCGCGACCCAGCTGGTCGAGGAGAAGCTCATCACGCGCGACGAGGCCCTCACCCGCGTCACCGGCGATCAGCTCACCCAGCTCATGTTCCCCCAGTTCGACGCCAAGGCCGAGAAGGAACTCGTCGCGCGCGGCATGGCCGCCTCCCCGGGCGCGGCCGTCGGCAAGATCGCCTTCGACAACGCTCAGGCCGAGGCCTTCGTCGCCGAGGGCGTGAAGTGCGTCCTCGTCCGTCGTGAGACGAACCCGGATGACCTTCCCGGCATGGTCGCCGCCGAGGGCGTTCTCACGGCGCGCGGCGGCAAGACCTCCCACGCCGCGGTCGTCGCCCGCGGCATGGGCAAGACCTGCGTCTGCGGTGCTGAGGCCCTGGAGATCGACGCCGAAGCCCGCACGCTGGTGATCGGCGACCGCGTCCTCTCCTCCGATGACATCATCGCGATCGACGGCCAGACCGGCGAGATCTTCATCGGAGACGTCCCCGTCACCGACTCGCCCGTCACCACCTACCTGTCGCACGGCCTCGAAGCCGGTCTCATCGCTGCCGGATCCGACGAGGGCACTCAGGAGCTCGTCAAGGCCGTCGACAAGATCCTCACGCACGCCGACAAGGTCCGCAGGCTTCGCGTTCGCGCGAACGCCGACACGCCGACCGACTCGCGCCGCTCCATCGAGTTCGGCGCCGAGGGCATCGGCCTGTGCCGCACCGAGCACATGTTCCTCGGTTCGCGCCGCCCGCTCGTCGAGCGCGCGATCCTCTCCGAGCCCGACTCGGAGGAGCGCCGCGCCGCCTTCGGCGAGCTCGAGAAGCTGCAGAAGCAGGACTTCCTCGAGATGCTGGAGGTCATGGACGGCAAGTCGATGACCGTGCGCCTCATCGACCCGCCGCTCCACGAGTTCCTCCCGGCGCTCGCCGAGCTCGAGGTGAAGGTCGCCGTCGCGAAGGCCACCGGCGGGGCGGATCCTGCGGATGAGCGCATGCTCGCCGAGGTCCGTCGCTTCCACGAGCAGAACCCGATGCTCGGTCTGCGCGGCGTTCGTCTGGGCATCTACCTGCCGGGCCTCTTCGCCCTGCAGATGCGCGCCCTGTGCGAGGCCGCCGCTGAGCTCGTCGCGCGCGGCCTGGACCCGAAGCCGGAGATCATGGTCCCCCTCGTCGGCTCCGTCCGCGAGCTCCAGCTCATCCGTGAAGAGGGCGAGGCGATCATCGCCGAGGTCGCAGCGGATCAGGGCGTCGATCTGTCCGGTGTCACCATCGGCGCGATGATCGAGCTCCCGCGCGCCGCGATGACTGCGGAGGATCTTGCGGAGGAGGCCGACTTCTTCTCCTTCGGCACGAATGACCTCACCCAGACCGTCTGGGGCTTCTCGCGTGACGATGTTGAAGGCGTCTTCTTCCCCGAGTACATCGAGGCGGGCATCTTCGGCGTCTCGCCCTTCGAGTCGATCGACGTCCACGGCGTCGGCACCCTGGTCAAGGAGGGCGTGACTCGTGCGCGTTCGACGAAGCCCGGCATCAAGCTCGGCGTCTGCGGCGAGCACGGAGGCGATCCCTCGTCGATCCACTTCTTCCACGAGGTGGGCCTCGATTACGTGTCCTGCTCGCCCTTCCGCGTGCCGGTGGCGCGTCTCGAGGCCGGTCGCGCCTCGGTGCTGGCCGATTCTCCGGAGGCCTGATCGTGATGTGATCGGGCGGCTCTGAAGCCGTATTACGCGGGTGCGCCCCGGGCCAAGGCCCGGGGCACACCCGTTTGTCGTCGAGTCCCCGTAGACGCGAGCGCTTCTTGAGGGCGAGCCTCGCGTGGGCGAACAGCGCGTGAGGGCGTCGAGGGCGATCTTCCGCATGGTGCAACCCTGCGTGAGCGTGAACCCGCTTGAGCGAGCACCGCCTGAGCGCGAGAGTATCCCCCAAAGGTGCCCGACAAGCCCTCAGCGAAGCGTCACGCCCCTTCTTGGGCACCTCCGGGGTCAAGCAACGGAGGCACACGGCATCGAAACCCCCTCCCCGCCGAGGTCATCACCTTTATTCGCCGAGGTCATCACCTTTCTGCGTCGAAGTCATGCAACATTACTCACCGACAAAGGTGATGCACTCACCGCTTGAACTCACCATGCTCTCGGCGCGCCAACGTGATGCTTTCGGTGCGCCAAGGTGATGATCTCGGCGCATCAACGTGATGCTTTCGGTGCGTGAAAGTGATGCTTTCGGTGCGTGAAAGTGATGCTTTCGCGGGGCGGGTGGGGGAGCGGGAGGCTCAGCTTGCGATGAGGAAGCCGAGCACTCCGACGGAGGCGAGCGTCGTGAGGATCGACAGGAGGAGCACGAGGCCGATCGAATAGGGGGCGGCGCGACGCAGGAGCTCGGGCTCGAGGCCCTCTTGCTTCACCGCGGTCGCCGCGATGGCGAGGTTCTGCGGGCTCACGATCTTGCCGATGCCGCCGCCGATCTCATTGACCGAGAGGAGGAGCTGCGGGCTGAGGCCGGTCTGGGCGGCGACCGTGGAATGGAGCGAGGCGAAAAGCGCTCCCGCGGAGGTCGCCGAACCCGTGACCGCGGTGCCGATCCATCCGAGAATGGGCGCGAAGAAGGCGAAGGCGGTGCCGGTCGCGGCCAGCGCGGTGCCGATGGCGACGGTCTGCCCGGAGAAATTCATCGTGTAGGCGAGCGCCATGACCGTCGTGATCGTGAGGATCGCCATGCGCAGTCCGATCACCGTGCTTCCGAGGGTCGCAATGCCCTTGGACACGCTGAAGGGGAAGCGGCCGCCGGAGGAATTCAGAGCATAGACGATCGTCACGACGAGGGACGCGAGGACGAGCATCGTACCGGGCGAGGCGAGGGTCGAGATCGACAGGACCGTGTCGCCCGAGGTCTCGCCCGCCGGGGTGAGGAGCCGGCCGTCGAGGCCGGGCCAGGGGATCTTGAGATCGGTGGCCTTGAGCGCGGCGGGCAGGTCGAAGCCGATCCGCCAGAGCTTCGCGGTCGCGAAGACGAGGACGACGAACCAGTAGGGCAGGAGCGCGAGAAGGACGCGTCCGGCGCCCAGCGACTCGCCCTGAGAGGTGGTGAGCTGGTCCTGCGGGGTCGAGGGTGACCAGAACATGAGGAGGAGTGCGACGAGCGCGAAAGACAGGAGCGCGCCGACGACGGCCGTGAGTTCGTAGGAGACGAAATGCGCGGTGAGGAAGTGGCCCGCCGCCATGCCGGCGCCGGAGACGAGTCCGACGGGCCAGAGCTGCTTCACGGCCCGTTTGCCGTCGAGCATGGCGAGGAGGACCAGCGGGAGCCAGATGAGGAAGAGCGGGGTGATGCGCGCGCCGGTCGAGGTGAGGAGGGAGGTTTCGGCGCCGCCGAGTCGGGCGGTCGTGATCATCGGGATCGCCATCGCGCCGAAGGCGACGTGGATCGAGTTGGCGACCATCGTGACGAGCGCGGCCTTGAGCGGTTCGAGGCCGAGGGCGAAGAGCATCGCGCAGGTGATGGCGACGGGGGCGCCGAAGCCCGCGAGGCCCTCCATGAGAGCGCAGAAGGCGGTGGCGATGAGGAGCGCCTGGATGCGCAGGTCGCCCTTTCCGACGCGCGAGAAGATCGCCCGGACGTCATCGCCGCGCCCCGATGCCTCCGACAGGTTGTAGAGCCAGACGGCGGCGACGACGATGAAGCAGATGACGAGGAGGCCGAATGCCGCGCCCTGGGTCGCCGAAAGGAGGGCGAGTCCGAAGGGCATGCGGAAGCCGAGGGCCGCGATGAGGAGCGCGACGCCGAGGGATCCGAGGGCGCACCAGTGCGTCGGGATCTTGAAGACGCCGAGCATGACGAAGAAGACGAGCAGCGGGAGGAGGCCGAAAAGGGCGCTCAGCGGGAGAGAGCCGGCGACAGCGGTCACAGATGGAGTGAATGCACTGGTGAGCATGGGGTTCCTCGCGTCGTTGCGGATGAAGACGGCTCAGGATAATCCCATCGGGAGCTCCTGCGCCACAGAAAGGGGGACCTTCGGCGCATTTTCGTGATGGGTGCGGCCCGTTCTCCGTCCTGGGAGGCTGCGGATTGACAATTAGATAAGGATGGCCTTATCTATATTTGGTTCATCTTGCTGGTGGTGAACCTTCTCGAAAAGGAGCCCCTCTCGTGACGAAGAAAACGCTCATCCCCGCGCTAATTCCTGCGGCGCTCGGCCTGGCGCTCGCCCTCGGCGCCTCCACGGCCTTCTCCGCCTGCGATCGTCGCGAGGACGGGACGTGGATGCACTGCCACCAGTGCCAGAACTCGGTCGTCGTCGGCGCCGTCGGAGTCGCCGCCGTCTTCGGGGCGGGCGCCTTCGTCCGCAACAGGGCCATGCGGATCGCGATGCAGATCCTCGGCGTCCTCGCCTCGATCCTCCTCTTCTTCATCCCCGGCGGCCTGTGCCCCATGTGCATGATGCGCACGATGCGCTGCTACACGGTGTTCCAGCCCTTCACCCGAGTGATGAGCTCCCTCGTCGCCCTCTCCGGGCTCCTCGCCCTCGTCCCCTCCTTCAAGGCGAAGCGGATTGACTCCTGAAGACCGCGAATCGCCGGCCGATCCCCCTCGCCGCTCCCCGACTCCGGGGACGAGGGCGGGCAGGCTGGCGATCGTCATCGTCCTGATCCTCGTCTCGGTCGCAACGCTCCTCGTCGTCCGCGAGCATCGCAGGGGCGAAGAGTACCGGAACGCCCTGCGACTGGCGCAATCCGGTGACACCCGGAGCGCTTACTCGATCCTCAGCGGCCTCGGGGGATACTCCGACGCCTCCGAGCGCGCCCGGGAACTCCTCGAAGACGATCCCGCCCTGGCCCTGCGAAGCGCGGTGAAGGGCGACCTCGTCACCTTCGGCTCCTTCGAGCAGGACGGCGACCCCGCGAACGGTCCCGAGCCCCTTCGTTGGATCGTCCTCGACAGGATCGAAGGGCGCCTTCTCCTCCTCGCCCTCGACTCCATCGCCGCCCGCCCCTACCACCCCGTCCCCTTCCAGGAGGTCTCATGGGAGACGAGCGATCTGCGGGAATGGATGAACTCCGACTTCCTCGCCGCCGCCTTCACCGGCCCCCAGCGCGCGCTCCTCGTCCCGGGCGATGCCGCTGACGACGCGGGAGCGCGCCAGGAGGAGGCCCCTGACGAGAAGGCCCCGAGCGGGGATCTCGTCTTCGCCCTCAGCAGGACCGAGGCCGATGTCTACCTGAGCGATGACGTGGAACGCGAACTCACCGGAGCCGCCCGCATCGCCGAAGCCGCGAAGGACCCGGCCCTGCCCCTCGACGAGGACGGCCGCGCCGACTGGTGGCTGCGCTCCCGGGGCAACTACGGATTCACCGCTCAATTCGTCGACAGGAGCGGCGCGCCCTACGCGCCCGGCGCCAACGTCGACGCGGTGTACGCGGTCCGACCCGCATTGTGGCTGGATCCCCAGCGGGGAGGCGAAGAACGATGAGATCGGCCGCCTTCTTGCGAAGAGTGCCGCTCAAGAGCATTCTCGCCCGTCCCGGCAGGAGCGCCTTCCTCCTCTTCCTCGCCCTCCTTCAAGCCGCCTGCGCCCTCGTCGCCCTCCTCCTCGTCCAGGGGGTCGGGCACGAGCTGCTCCGCGCCGAGCAGCGCCTGGGCGCAGACGTCCTCGTCTACCCCTCAGCCGGCTTCCTCCAGCTCGACGGCGCTTGCGTGAACATGTTGGGAAGCCCCGTGCAGTACTACCGGGACCGCTCGGGCCTCGCCCTCCTTGCGCAGAACGACGAGATCGACGCGATCTCCCACCAGATCCACATCTCGGTGCCGAACCCCGGGGAAGAGGGGCCGAAATGGATCATCGGCTACGAACCCGAAACCGACTTCGTCATCACCCCCTGGCTGGAGGAGGGGGCCGATGCGGCCGGGGGAGTCATCCTCGGATCATCGGTGGGGGCTCCCGCTTCGAGCGGCCTCGAGCTCTTCGGGGAGGAGCTCCCGATCGCGGCCCGACTCGCCCGCACGGGCGGGGAGTACGACGACTCGGTGTTCGTGCCGCTCAGCATGCTCGACGGCCTCCTCGCGCGGGCCCCGCAATACGGGGCGGAGGGGATCGAGGGCCTCGACCCCCTCAAGGACTACTCGGTGGCGACCATCCGGGTCGGGGACAAGTCCAAGGTCGAATCCGTCGCGAACTGGATCAATCTCTACATCCGCAAGGTGACGGCCGTCCATTCCGAGACGCTCCTGGTCGACACGGCGGGCGCCCTCGGGGCGCATTCCGCGGGGATCGCCGTTCTGGGAGTCGCCGCCTGGCTCATCCTCCTCGCGGCCCTCGGCGCCGCGCAGTCGGTGATGCTGAACGAAAGGCGCGGGGAAGTGCACATATGGAGGGTCGTCGGGGCCCCGGAAGCGACCGTCAGGAGGATCATGCTCGCAGAACTCCTCGTTCTCCAGACGATCGGGAGCGGGGCGGGGATCCTCATCTCCTGGCTCCTCCTCGCCCGCATCAACGGCCCCGTCCGCGCAGAGGCGCTCAGCCCCTCCGCGATGCCGCTTCCGCTCCTCGGGGCCTTCGCAGCCTCGCTTCTCGTCGGCTGGGCGAGCGCGCGCTTCGCCCTGAGGAGGGCGATGCGCGCGGCGGACGCGCAAATGCTCCTCGCGATCTAGGAACAGGGGGAATCATGCTGACGATGTCGAGCCTGCCCGGGAGGAACCTGCGCGCCCACCCGGTGCGGACGGGCTCCCTCCTGCTCTTCGCCATGCTCATGGCGGTCGCGACCTTCGGGGGAGCGCTTCTCGTGCAGAGCCTGCGCCAGGGGCTCGAAACCGTCGAATCCCGCCTCGGCGCGGACATCCTCGTCACCCCCGCCGAGGCCGCTCGGGAGTTCGACGCCCAGAAGTTCCTCATCGAGGCCGAACCGGCCTACTTCTACATGGACGCCGCGGTCCGCGACGAGGTCGTGCGCGTCGAGGGCGTGGCGGCGGCCAGCCCGCAGCTCTTCCTCGCCTCTGCGAGGTCGAGCTGCTGCTCGGGCCGCTATCAGGTCATCGCCTTCGACCCCAAGACCGACTTCGTCATCCGCCCCTGGATCGCGGACGAGGGGGCGCCGATGATCGGCGCCATGGAGGTCGTCGTAGGGGCGAACGTCGCAGTCGCCGAGGGCGAGGAGTTCCGGATCTACGGCCAGCGGCTCAAGGTCGTCGGCCGCTTCGCGCCGACGGGCTCCACCCTGGACAACGCGGTCTACACGGACTTCGACACGGCCAGGGTCCTCACGGCCTCCTCCGTCGACAAGGGGCTGAACAAGTACGGGGAGGTCGACCCGGAGCAGGTGATCTCCTCGGTGATGGTCGACGTCGAAGAAGGGCAGGACATCGAGGAGGTCGCGGATCGGATCAGGCGCTCGACGCCCGGGGTGAGCGTCGCGACCGCGAAGGACATGGTCAAAGGGGTCGAGTCGACTCTCGCCTCGACCTCGCGCGCCATCGGCGCCTTCGTCGTCCTCGTGTGGGTGATCGCTCTGGTGATGACCCTCCTCCTCTTCTCCGCGATGATCAATGAGCGCTCGCGGGAGTTCGCGCTCTTGAAGACACTGGGGGCCGATAGGGCGGCGGTGTCGAGGGTGGTCGTGACCGAGGCGGTGCTGATCGGCCTGCTGGGGGCCGCGGCGGGGATCTGCCTGTCGGGGGGCGTGATCGTGGCCTTCCGCGCCCTGCTCGGCCAGTCCTTCGGGGCTGCGCTCGTGCTGCCCTCCGCGCCGCTCGTGGCGGTCTGGAGCCTGGTCTGCCTCGCCTCGGTGCTGGTCGCGGCTCTCGCCTCGGCATTGCTCGCGACCCGCCGCATCGCGCGGGCCGATTCGGGCCTCGTCTTGAAGGAAGGGGAATGAGATGGTCATGAGGGCTCAGGAGCTGAGGAAGGACTATCGGCGGGCCGGCAGGAGGGGAGAGCTCTTCACCGCCGTGCACCCCCTCGACCTCGAACTGGCCCCCTCGGAACTGGTGGTGGTCCGGGGGCGTTCGGGCAGCGGGAAGAGCACCCTGCTCGCGATGCTCGCCGGGATGCTCGTTCCGACTTCGGGCCGTGTCCTCCTCGGGGAGGAGGACCTGTACGCCCTCGATGAGCGATCCCTGTCGCGTCTGCGCAATGAGCGCATCGGCGTGATCCCCCAGGGCAACTCCGCCCTGCGCAGCCTGTCCGTCCTCGAGAACGTCATGCTCCCCTCGATCATCCGGGGCGGGGAGGCGGCGAGGGCGAGGGCGGAGGAGCTTCTCGATGAACTCGGCATCGCGCCGCTCGCGGATTCGGCGCCCACGGAGCTCTCCGGCGGGGAGCTGAGGCGCGCGGCGGTGGCCAGGGCGCTGCTCCTGGGGCCTGAAACGCTCCTGGCCGATGAGCCGACGGCGGGGCTCGACAGCGCGAATGCGCGGGTCGTCCTCGAGGCGATCCGCCGAGCGGCGGATGCGGGAGCGGCCGTCCTCCTCGTCTCGCACGAGGACGAGGCCCTGCCCTTCGCTGATCGCGTGCTCACGATGGAGGACGGTGCGCTGAGCGCCTGACGCGCGCCCTTCGGGGCGGGCGCCGTGAGCCGCGGACTGCACCGCCTGAGCCGCGCCAAGGGGGCGGTCAATTAACTTAGTTGCGCCTTACTAAAATGAGTATAAACTGTACGCGCGCGTTTCGGCCCGCTGATCGCGCCCATCATCCACAGCGGCATCGTGCGCCTTCCAGCCCGATGCCCCGCGCGAAGGAGAGAATGAAGTGAGAGGCAATGCCCGCCCGATCGCACGGACGACAAAGGGCGCCAGAGCCCTCCTGCTGCTCCTCGCCTCCCTCGCCCTCCTCCTCTTCCTCCCCTCGCCCGCGCGCGCCGAGGGCTCCGCATCGACCTGGGAAGAGGTCGCCGCCGAAATGGGGCAGATCCTCGACCAGGCCGAACAGGCCTATCTCTCCGGGGACGCCGAGGCCGGCAAAGACGGGGTCAACACCGCCTACTACCGGCGCTACGAGACCCTCGGCTTCGAGAAGCAGGTGATGGCGCGAATCTCGGGCGAGCGGGTATCGGCCGTCGAGATGGAGTTCTCCCTCATCAAGAAGGCGATGACCGATCACGACGACGCCGCGGTGGCCGAGCACACGCAGATCCTCAAGACCTACCTCAGCGAAGACGCGAAGGCCCTCGACGGGCCCTCGGAGGACACCTCGAGCGGCTCGCCCTGGCTCTCCGGCTTCCTCCCCTCCCTCCTCGTCATCCTCCGAGAGGGGATGGAGGCGATCCTCGTCGTCGCCGCGATCCTCGCCTACCTCGGCCGGGCCGGGCACAAGGACAAGAGCCCGATCGTGTGGGCGGGAGTCGCCCTCGCCCTCCTCGCCTCGGCCCTCCTCGCCGTGCTCTTCTCCACCTTCTCGCAGCTCGCCGGGGCGAACCAGGAGCTCCTCGAGGGCGTCGCGGCCCTCTTCGCCGTCGCCATGCTCATCTGGGTCTCGAACTGGATGATCAGCAAGTCCTCGAGCCAAGCCTGGGACCGCTACATCAAAGAGCAGACCGACGCCTCCCTGAGCAAGGGCTCCCTCTTCGGACTCGCCTTCATCGCCTTCCTCGCGGTCCTGCGCGAAGGAGCCGAAACGATCCTCTTCTACATCCCGGTCATCTCCAATGCGGACGAGGCCGTCGGATACGTCTGGATCGGCCTCGCGGTCGGAGCGGCGGTCCTCATCCTCGTCTACCTGCTCATCCAATTCGCGGCCCTGCGCATCCCCCTGCGCCCCTTCTTCACCGTCACCTCGCTCCTCCTGGCCCTCATGGCCTTCACCTTCACGGGCTCGGGGATCAAAGAACTTCAGGAAGCCGACGTCCTCCCGCTCACCCACCTGGACGGCTTCCCGACCATTGACCTCTTGGGGATCTACCCCAGAGTGGAGAACCTCGCCGGACAGGCCCTGGTTCTCGCCATCATCGTCGGCCTGTACTTCTGGGGATCGCGTCGTCAACGCCGCGACGCCCTCGCGAAGTGACGAACCGTCGATCCCGCACACCGACACGGAGAACGATTCATGAAGCGCTCATTCACGCGCGTCGGCGCCCTCGTCGGCGCCCTCGCCCTGATGGCGGGCCTCTCGGCCTGCTCCTCCTCCACATCCTCCAAACCCGCCGAATCGATGCAGTCCGCCCCGGCGGAGGCCGCAGCCCCCGGCGAGGACGCCGGATTCGACGAATTCCCCCTCGGCGATGACGTCTTCTCGGGCCCCCTGAAGATCTCGGGCGTCTACTTCCAGCCGGTCGACATGGACCCCCAGATCCAGACCCCGGCCTCGGAGGCCTCGATGCACATCGAGGCGGACATCTCCGCCGTCGAAGGCAATGACCTCGGCTACGGCGTCGGCGACTTCATCCCCGGACTCACCGTCGAGTACAAGATCCTCGGCGAGGACGGCAAAGCCGTCCTCGAAGGAACCTTCATGCCGATGAACGCCTCCGACGGCCCCCACTACGGCCTCAACCTCCCCAAGCTGGACGCCGGGACCTACACGGTCCAATTCATCGTCCACTCCCCGGAGGAGAACGGCTGGCTCCTCCACACCGATGAGACCACCGGTGTCAAGGGCCGCTTCTGGACCGAGCCGATCACGGCCGAATTCACGAACTGGAAATGGGATCCCAGCGCCGTCGAGTGGTGAGACGAAGCGCGGGCCGGAGCAGCCTCCGGCCCAGAGA
>NZ_JBNOYB010000097.1:0-10177 GCF_050312375.1 Schaalia sp. | reverse complement strand
TAGTCATCACAGGCCGGGCCCACGGTGGGACTTTCAGATGCCGATCGCGGCTCCGAACTCGGCCTTGATCGTCTCCAGGCGTTCGCGCGCCTGCGACCAGGGGACCGGAGCACCCT
Organism: Schaalia sp.; assembly: GCF_050312375.1. Taxonomy (NCBI): domain Bacteria; kingdom Bacillati; phylum Actinomycetota; class Actinomycetes; order Actinomycetales; family Actinomycetaceae; genus Schaalia; species Schaalia sp. The sequence goes on along the minus strand of NZ_JBNOYB010000097.1, from coordinate 10,061 downwards.
CCTCGACGGGGAGGATGACCTCGAGGTAGCACTTGAGCTTCGGCTCGGTGCCGGACGGCCTGGCGATGACGCGGTCGTTCGCCTCAGTGGTGACCATGATCGCGTTCGTGCCCGGCAGGCCGTCCCATCCCCGGGACATGTCGACGACGGAGACGACCGGCGAGCCCGCGAGCTGCGCCGGCGGGTTCTCGCGCAGGCGATCCATGCCCTCGGCGATGAGACCGAGGTTCTCGACGCGGAAGGTGAGCGGCATCGTCACGTAGCAGCCGTAGGCGCGGGCCATGCGCTCGAGCTCGTCCTGACCGGTGCGGCCCTGCGCCTTGAGCTCGGCGAACAGGGAGGCGGCGACGACCGAGGTCGAGATGCCGTCCTTGTCGCGCGCGTGCTCGGGATCGGGGCAGAAGCCGATGGCCTCCTCGTAGCCGAAGACGATGCCCGGGGTGCGGGCGATCCACTTGAATCCCGTGAGGGTGTGGCGGTAGTCGAGGCCGTGCGCCGCGGCGATCCGCTCGAGCTGGCGGCTCGACACGATCGAGTTGGCGAAGACCCCGCCCTTCGGCGCGCGCTCGGCCAGGAACTCGCCGAGGATCGAGCCCGTTTCGTCGCCGGTGAGCTGACGCCATCCGCTCGCCGATTCCTCGTCCGGGATGGCCAGGGCGCAGCGATCGGCGTCGGGATCGACGGCGATGATGAGGTCCGATCCGTGCTCGCGCGCATGCGCCATCGCCAGATCGAGGGCGCCGGGCTCCTCCGGGTTCGGGAAGGAGACGGTCGGGAAGTCGGGGTCGGGCGCCGCCTGCTCGGCGACGAGCGACACCTGAGTGAAGCCCGCCTCCTTGAGGACGCGCTCGGTGAGCGCTCCGCCGACGCCGTGCATCGCGGTCAGGGTGATCTTGAGGTCTCCCCGGTGCTCGCCGGTGGCCAGGGCCGCGGCGGCCGCGACGTAGTCGTCGCGCGGATCGACCTGCTCGATGCGCTCCTCGTCCTGCGGGACCTCGTCGGCCGGGGCGGCCGCCGCGATGGCGGCGGCGATGCCCGCGTCGTGCGGGGGCACGATCTGGGCGCCCTGACCGGCGTCGGTGACGACGCTTCCGCCCAGGTAGACCTTGTAGCCGTTGTCCTTGGCGGGGTTGTGCGAAGCGGTGATCATGATGCCCGCATCGGCGTCGAGGGCGCGCACCGCGAAGGAGGTGAGCGGGGTCGGGTGCGAGAGCGGGAGGGCCAGGGCCCGGCAGCCCGCAGCCGACACGACGCGCGCAGCCGCACGGGCGAAGTCGACGGAGCCGTGCCGGGCGTCGCAGCCGATGACGACGCGGGGTTCGCGCTCGGTCTGAGTCTTGAGGTAGGCGGCGAGGCCCGCGGTCGCACGGATGACGACGGCGAGGTTCATCCGGGATTCGCCCGGGCCGATCTCGCCGCGCAGACCCGCGGTGCCGAACTCGAGGGGCCCGTTCATCGCGGCCCGCAGTTCGGCCAGGGCGCCCTCGTCACCCGCCGAAGCGGCCTCGATGGAAGCCAGGAGCGCCGAGGAGGTCTGACCGTCCGGGTCATGGGCGGCCCATTCTCGGGCCGTCGCGAGGAGCTGATCGTTCATCGCGTCACTCCTCGATGCCCTCGAGGATCGCGACCGTCGCCGACACGCCGAGGCGCGAGGCTCCGGCCTCGATCATGGCCAGGGCGGTCGCGGCATCGCGGATCCCGCCCGAGGCCTTGACGCCGAGGCGGTCTCCGACGGTTTCGCGCATGAGCTTCACGGCGTGCACCGAGGCGCCCCCGGCGGGGTGGAAACCGGTGGAGGTCTTCACGAAATCGGCCCCCGCGTTCTCGGAGGCGCGGCAGGCCATGACGATCTCCTCGTCGGTCAGGGCCGCGGACTCGATGATGACCTTGAGGACGCGCGGTGCGGGGACGGCGTCGCGCACGGCGCGGATCTCGGCTTCGAGCTCGGCCTCGCGGCCTTCCTTCACGAGGGCGATGTTGATGACCATGTCGACTTCGTCGGCGCCGTCCTCAACGGCGCGCGCGGCCTCGGCGGCCTTGATCTCGGGCTTGACGGCGCCCGAGGGGAAGCCCGCGACGCAGGCGACCATGAGGCCCTCGGGGGCCTCGAGGGGCAGCATGGAGGGCGAGACGCACACCGAGTAGGTGCCGAGCTCGGCGCCCTGGGCGACGAGGGCCGCGACATCGGCGGCGGTCGCCTCGGGCTTGAGGAGGGTGTGGTCGATCATCTGGGCGACTTCGGTCTTCTTCATGGTGGTGCCTTCCTCAGATCTGCGCCAGGGGCAGCGCGAGTTCCATCATCTGGGTGAACGCGGTCTCGCGTTCCTTTGCGGTTGTGGCTTCGCCCGTGACGAGCGAGTCCGAGACTGTGAACATGCCGAGCGCTTCGACGCCGGCGTGCGCGGCGGTGGCGTACAGGCCCGCGGATTCCATTTCGACGGCGAGGATCCCCATCCTCTGCCAGCGTTCGTTGAAGGTCTCGTCGGCGTTGTAGAAGGTGTCCGAGGACAAGATGTTGCCGACGTGGGTGGTGACGCCGTTCTCCTCGGCGCGGCGGCGAACGGCTTCGATGAGCCGGTAGGAGGCGATCGGCGCGTAGGTGCCCGGCAGATCGTACTGGTCCATGAATGCCGAGTTGGAGCAGGCGGCCTGTCCGATGACGACGTCGTAGAGGTTGACCCCCGGCTGCATCGCGCCGCAGGAGCCGATGCGGATGAGCTTCTTGCATCCGAAGACGTGGATGAGCTCCCAGGAGTAGAGGGAGATCGAGGGGATGCCCATGCCCGAGCCCATGACGGAGACCGGGGTGCCCTGGTAGGTGCCGGTGAAGCCGAGCATGTTGCGCACGGAGTTGAACTGGACCGCGTCCTCGAGGTAGGTCTCGGCGATGAATTTCGCGCGGAGCGGGTCGCCGGGCAGCAGGATCGTCTCAGCGATCGGGGCCTGGGGGTCGATATGCGGCGTTGCCTTCATTTCTTCTCCTTCGTGGACCCGTGACGGCGAATCCTTTCGCCGGGCGTCCTTGCGCCGGGGTCCGATCAGACTAATCAGAGGTATTCCAAAGTGTCAAGCTTGGATTTTACATTTGTTCGCTACGAGGGCGGGGCTCAGGCGCGAGCGGATTCGGCGAGAAGCACCCGCGCGAGATCCTGATCGACCACGACATGCGTCGCCAAGCCCATCCGCAGGGCCGTCGCAAGAGCCGCCGCCTTCTTCGGACCGCCCGCGACGAGCACGCGGATCGGACGCGAGGCGAGGTCCTTCAGGGAAATGCCCGCGGTCCTCTCATCGATGCCCGGCACCGCGATCTCGCCCTCGGCGGTGAAGAAGCGCGAACACGCATCCCCCACCGCGCCCGCGAGCAACTCGCGCGCCTCCGAACCCTTGAGGTGGGAATGGCTGAGCGCCAGGCTCTCGGCGGCGACGTCCCCGACCGTGAAGACCACGAGGTCCGTCTGCCGCCCCGCCTCGAGGATCGAGGCGATATGCGGATCCGATCGCACGATCTCCAAGGTGCGCACGTCCTCGAAGATCACCGGCAGGGGCAAGTAGCGCGGAACCGCATTGAAGGCCTCGCAGAAGGCCCTCATGACCTCGAAATCATTGGTCGCCTCCGAGGAATGCGAGGTCCCGCCCTTGAGCTGGACGATCTCGACATCGCGCCTCAGCGTGCGGCGCAGGCGCGAAGCGATGGCGTTCATCGTCCGCCCCCAGGAGACGCCGACGCTCATGCCGTCCTCGACGAGGGACTCGACGAGGCCCGCGCCGACGCGTCCGAGATCGTCGAGGATCTCGCGCTCGGACGCACCGGAATCATGGACGACCCGCGCTTCGACCAAGCCGAATCGCTGAGCGAGCTGCTCCCCCAGCACCGACGAGGTCTCTCGAGGGTCGTGGATCTCCACGGTGACGAACCCGGCCTCTTTGCCGCGCAGCAGGAGCTTGGCGACGGTCGGACGCGAGATGCCCATCTTGGCGGCGACCTCGGCCTGACTCAGGCCGCGCTCGAAATAGAGCCGGACGGCCTCGATCGCCTGTTCGTCCCTCTTGTCCACCATTCCTCCTTCCGTGCCGCGCTCCGCACCCCCGATGCGCGCGGCCGCACGCATCCCCAGGGGTGCGCGCGGCCGCGCTGCGCCCTACTCGACCTCTCCGAGGATCACCGAACGGGTCTCGGGGGCGGCCGAGCCGATCTGGACGCCGCCCTCGAGCGACTCCAGAGCACGGGCGATGCGCCACTCGTCATCGGTGTGGAGGGTGAGCAGGGGCTGGCCCTTCTTCACGACCGCACCGGGCTTCGCGTGGATCTCGATGCCCGCGCCCGCCTGGACCGGATCCTCCTTCACGGCGCGTCCGGCGCCCAGGCGCCAGGAGGCGACGCCGACGGCGAGCGCATCGAGGGCTTCCAGGACGCCGTCGGCCTCGGCGACGACGGTGTGCGTGTGGAGCGAGGTCGCCAGCTCCGCCTCCGGATCGCCGCCCTGAGCGCGGATCATGTCGCGCCAGCGGTCCATCGCGCGGCCGTCCTTGAGGGCCGCCTCGACATCGACATCGGACTTGCCCGACATCTCGAGCATCTTGCGCGCGAGCGCGCAGGTGAGCTCGACGACATCCGCGGGGCCGCCGCCGGCGAGCACCTCGACGGACTCCTCCACCTCGAGGGCGTTGCCGACCTTGAGGCCGAGCGGGGTCGACATGTCGGTGAGGTAGGCGAAGGTCTTCACCCCCGCGTCCGTACCGAGATCGACCATGGTCCGGGCGAGTTCACGCGCCTGCTCGAGGTCCTTCATGAAGGCGCCCGAGCCGACCTTCACGTCGAGGACCAGCGAACCCGTGCCCTCGGCGATCTTCTTCGACATGATCGAGGAGGCGATGAGCGGGATGCAGTCGACCGTCGAGGTGATGTCGCGCAGCGCGTAGAGCTTCTTGTCCGCGGGCGCCAGGCCCGCTCCGGCGGCGCAGATCACCGCGCCGCAGCCCTCGCCGAGCTCGCGGTAGATCTCCTCATTCGTCATGGCGGCCCGCCAGCCGGGGATCGACTCGAGCTTGTCCAGGGTTCCGCCCGTGTGCCCGAGGCCGCGGCCGGACAGCTGCGGGACGGCCACGTCGAACACGGCGACGAGGGGCGCGAGCGGCAGGGTGATCTTGTCGCCCACTCCCCCGGTCGAGTGCTTGTCGGCGGTGGGGCGCGCGATGCGGCCGAAGTCCATGCGCTCGCCCGAGGCGATCATGGCCTTCGTCCACCGGGCGATCTCCTCGCGGTTCATCCCGCGCAGGAAGACCGCCATCGCGAGCGCCGCCATCTGCTCGTCCTTGACGGCACCACGGGTGTAGGCGTCGATCGTCCAGTCGATCTGCTCGCCGCTGAGAACGCCGCCGTCCCGCTTGGTCCGGATGACGTCGACGACGTCGAAAGCTTCCATCTTCTCTTTCCTTCCTGCGGGCGCTGCCGGGAGCGCCCGAAGCTGTACGAGGGGACGGGGGCGGTCGGCTCCGGCGCCTCCGGAGCCGACCGGGCCCTCAATCCTTGCGCGGGGTGGAGGTGGCGACCTCGTCGAGGTCGCTGGGGCCGAATCCTTGAGGGAGGACCTCGCTCATCGGCATGACGCCGGTCGGCATGAGGACGAGGCAGTTCGGACCGCCGTGCTCGAAGATCACCTGTCGGCAGCGGCCGCAGGGCACCACCGATTCGGAGTTCCCGTTCACGCAGGCGACTGCGAGGAGGCGGCCCGCACCCGTGCGGATGAGCTCGGAGACCATCGAGGTCTCCGCGCAGTGCCCGCAGCCGTAGGCGGCGTTCTCGACGTTCGAACCGACGACGATGCTCCCGTCCTCGGCGAGGCCCGCTGCGCCCACGGGGTACCCGGAGTAGGGGCAGTAGGCCCGCTTCATCGCCTCGATCGCCGCGGCGCGCAGGCGGTCCCAGATCGCCTCATCGACAGAGTCCACCATGATGAGTCCTTCACTTCACGTAGGGGATGTTCTCAGCCGCGGGGGCCTTCGACTTCCCGACGAATCCGGCGACCGCGATGATCGTCACGACGTAGGGGATCATCGACACGAGGTCGGAGGGGATCGCGGGCGCCACGTTCGGCAGCATCCTCGCGACGGCCTGGGCGAAGCCGAACATGACGGCCGCCGACATGGCGCCGATCGGATGCCACTTGCCGAGGATCATCGCCGCGAGGGCGATGTAGCCGTTGCCCGCGGAGATGTTGTCCGTGAAGGCCAGGCCCGAACCGATCGTGAAGAACGCGCCGCCGAGGCCCGCGAAGGCCGAGGCGAGGATCGTGTTGCGCGAACGGGTGCGGTTGACGTTGATGCCGACGGTGTCGGCGGCCTTCGGGTGCTCGCCGCAGGCGCGCAGGCGCAGGCCCCAGCGCGAGCGGTAGAGGAAGACCGCGAGGAAGACGACGGTCGCGTACATGAGGTACACGAGCACCGTCTGGTTGAACAGCATCGGGCCGATGATCGGGATCTCCGCGAGGAAGGGGATCTTCAGCGGCGCCAGGGAGAACCTGTTCGTGTTGAGGGTCTCGGGCGAGACCTTCATGAGCGTCCCGTAGAAGAAGGTGGTCAGGCCCAGGGCGAGCACGTTGAGCACGACGCCGACGATGATCTGATCCACTCCGTAGCGGACGGAGAACAGGGCGAGCAGGCTGCCGAGCAGCGCCCCTGCGAGGGGGGCCGCGACGAGGCCCGCGTAGGGGGTTTGGAAGAAGGAGGCCGCCATGACGCCGGCGAATGCGCCGACGAGCAGGTCGCCCTCGATCGCGATGTTGACGACGCCGACGTGCTCGGACACGACGCCCGAGAGGGCGCCGAAGATGAGCGGCGTCGAGATCGCCACCGTCGACACGAGGGTCGAGGTGAGGGTGACGACGCCGGAGGATCCGGTGCCGGCGTAGATGAGGAAGGCGAGGGTCGTGGCGATGCCCGCGAGGAGCATCGCGCAGGTCTGGACCCAGCGGGGGCTCTTGGCCCGCATCGAGGTCGTGACGATCGACCAGACGGCGACGAGCGCGACGAGGGCGAGCAGCACCCACAGGATGCCCGCGCCGCCGAGGACGAGATCGGGGATCTCGAACGCCTGCGACTTGTCGTTGAGACGGATCGTGACCTCGCCCTTCGCCGTGAAGGAGAAGAAGGCGAGCAGGAGCGCCGCGAGGGTGTAGACGATCGGCAGCTTCCAGGAGCGCCTCACCTGGACGTCGTCCATGACGTCGGTTTGAGTTCGGGTGGTGGTCATCGCGATTCTCCTTCCGCATCGGCGGCCGTGGCGTCGACGGCGGTCTCGGCCGCCTTCGTGGTCGCCGGGGTGACGAGGGCGGGGGCCTCATCGTCGATGCCGAGGGCGGCGAGCTCGGCGCGCAGCGACTTCTCGGACTCCTTGGGCAGGCGGAAGAGCCAGCGCACGAGGGCGGGGGCGGCGATGAGCAGGACGATGACCGACTGGAGGATGAGGATCATGTCGATCGGAACGCCCTTGGGCTGCATCGTGTAGCCGCCGGCCTTGAAGGCGCCGAAGAGGAGGCCTGCGAACATGGTTCCGAGCGGCTTGTTGCGTCCGAGCAGGGCGACGGTGATCGCGTCGAAGCCGAGCGATCCCGCGATGTCGCGCGAGACGTACCCGACGGTTCCGAGGGCTTCATTCGCGCCGACGAGGCCCATGAAGGCCCCGGAGATCATCATCGTGATCGTGGTGATCTTCTCGACGGAGATGCCGGCGGTGCGGGCGGCCGCGGGGTTGGCGCCGACGGCGCGCACCTGGAAGCCGAGGGTCGAGCGGTCCAGGATCCACCAGAACACGACGACGGCCAGGAGGGCGACGATGATGCCCGCGTGGAGCTTGAAGGGCGAGGGGAGGATCGGGAGGAAGGCCGCCGTGTCGGCGACATCGGGGGTCTGCGGCTGGTTCGAGCCGGGGACCTGCCAGGACTTCTTCGCGAGCACGTAGCCGAGGGTGAGGGCCGCGATCGAGTTGAGCATGATCGTGACGATGACCTCATTGGCCCCGGTGCGGGCCTTGAGGAAGCCCGCGATCCCCGCGTACAGCGCTCCCGCGACGACCGCGGCGAGGAGGGCGACGACGGTGTGCAGGACCGGCGGCAGGTGGAGGTTGAAGCCGACCCAGACGGCGGCGAGCGCGCCGAAGATGACCTGGCCCTTGCCGCCGATGTTGAACAGTCCCGCGCGGAAGCCGAAGGCGAGGCCGAGGCCGCCGATGATGAGCGGGGTCGCGTAGAGCAGCGTGTTCGTGATCGGCTTGATCTGGCGGACGAAGCTCTTGGCCTCCGGGTCGAAGATCGCGCCGCGGAACATCGCGTAGTAGGCGTCGGTCACCGAGGCGCCGGCCATGACGATGAGGATCGCGCCGATCGCGAAGGCGATGAGGACTGCGAGGATCGAAACGAACCACTTCGATCCGAGGATGTGCCGGGCGACGAGGCCGCCCTTGGATTGGGGTTTCTTCGTCATCGTGCCTCCTCCTGGGTGGAATCGGACTGGGAGGCGAGGGCCTCTTCGAGGGGCACGCCCGCCATCATGAGGCCGAGGACCTCACGCGGGGTATCGGGGGCGACGACGCCCATGACCCGCCCGCGGTACATGACCGCGATGCGATCGGCGAGCGCCACGACCTCGTCGAGCTCGGAGGAGATGAGCAGAACGGGCGTCCCCTGGTCGCGCACGGAGACGATCTGCTTGTGGATGAACTCGATGGAGCCGACGTCGACGCCGCGGGTCGGCTGGTTCGCGACGAGGAGGTTGAGGTCCTTGGAGAGCTCGCGGGCGACGACGACCTTCTGCTGGTTGCCGCCCGAGAGGGAGGAGATCGGGTCCTCGATGGAGGTGAGGCGGATGTCGTACTCCTGCTCGAGGGCCTTCGCGTTCTTCTCGATGACGCCGAGCCTGAGGGCCGGGCCGGCCGCGAAGGGCGCCTTGTCGAACTGGTCGAGGATGAGGTTCTCCGAGATGGAGAAGCCGGCGATGATGCCGTCGGTGGAGCGGTCCTCGGGGATGAAGCCGATGCCCGCGTCGAGCGACTTGCGCGGCCCGGCGTGGGTGATGTCGACGCCTTCGAGGGTGATCGAACCGGAGTCGGGGTTGACGAGGCCGAGGATGGCTTCGGCGAGCTCGGTCTGGCCGTTGCCCTGAACGCCGGCGACGGCGACGACCTCGCCCCGTTCGACGTCGAGGCTGACGTGATCGAGGATCGTGTTGCCGGAGGGGCCCAGGAGCGAGACCTTGTCGAAGGAGAGGCCCCCGCCCGCCGGCTTGGCCTCCTCCTTCTCGACTTTGAGCATGATCGCGCGGCCGACCATCTTGTTGGCGAGCTCGTTCTCGGACTCTTCGGGCGAGGCGGTGCCGACGACGGCGCCGCGACGGATGACGGTGATGTCGTCGGAGACCGCGCGGACCTCGCGGAGCTTGTGGGTGATGAAGACGATGGAGGTTCCCGAGTCGGCGAGCTGGCGCATGATGGCCATGAGCTCGTCGGTCTCCTGCGGGGTGAGGACGGCGGTCGGCTCGTCGAGGATGAGGACCTTCGCCTCGCGGGAGAGGGCTTTGACGATCTCCACGCGCTGCTGGGCGCCGACGGGGAGGTCTTCGATCTTCGCGTCGGGGTCGAGGTCGAATCCGAAGCGGGCGGAGACCTCGTTCACGAGGGCGCGGGCCTTGGCCAGATCGATGAGCCCGGCCTTGCCGACCGGCTCATCGCCCAGGGCGATCGATTCGGCGACCGTGAAGACGGGGATGAGCATGAAGTGCTGGTGCACCATGCCGATCCCGGCGGCGACCGCGTCGCCGGGCCCCTTGAAGACGACGGGTTCGCCGTCGATGAGGATCTGCCCCTCGTCGGGCTGGTGGAGTCCGTAGAGGACGTTCATGAGCGTCGATTTGCCGGCGCCGTTCTCTCCGAGGAGGGCGTGGATCCGCCCTTCCTCGATGGTGAGGTCGATGTGGTCGTTCGCGACCAGGGGCCCGAAGCGCTTCGTAATCCCCCTGAGTTCCAGTTTCACTGGGAACCTGCCTTTGGCTCTTCTTCGAGTGTCGGTAAG
>NZ_JBNOYB010000096.1:0-13061 GCF_050312375.1 Schaalia sp. | reverse complement strand
TCCGGGGCGGCCCTTGACGCTGGTCGAGGCGCTCAGTCGAGTTCGTCGGCCCACGGCGGGTTCGCGCCCGCGCGGGAGACCGTGACGTCGGAGACGCGCGAAGCGCGGTCGAGGATGGTCTTCACCGCTTCATGATCGATCGCGGCCAGGACGTCCCGGGCGGGGGCGCCGCGCAGGCCGAGCCCCCACATGGCGTCGAGGATCCCGCCCATGAAGGAATCCCCCGCGCCCACCGTGTCGACGACCTTCACCTTCTCCGGGGTCGCCTCGTAGCGCACGCCCGAGGCCGAGATCGCCAGACCGCCTTTCTTGCCGCGCGTGACGATGATGAGGCGCGGGCCGAGCGCGAGCCAACGGGCGATCACGGATTCGACGTCTTCGCCCCGGGTGAGCCAGTCGATGTCCTCGTCGGACACCTTGACGACATCGGCTGCGGCGACGAACTTCTCGACCAGGGGCAGAGCGGCTTCGGGCGTCCCCATGACGGCGGGCCGCGCATTGGGGTCGAAGGTCACGAGCGCGTGCGGACGGGCGGCGATCATGGCCTCGTACACGGCCGTGGCACCAGGTTCGACGGCTGCGGAGATCGAGCCCGCGTGGACGATGAGCGCGGTTTCGGCGACGGGGATCGGCGGAGTCGGATTCCAGTCGAAATCGAAGGTGTAGGAGGCCGCGCCGTTCTCATCGATGAGGGCGTTCGCGGTCGTCGTCCGGGTGGCGCCTTTCGACTCGGGCGTGATGACGACCTTCGAGGCGGAGAAGTGCTCTTCGATGACGCGGCCCCTCGGGTCATCCGCGTACCAGGTGGACAGGGCGACCGGGCGCCCGAGTCGTCCGAGGGTCATCGCCACGTTCGCGGGCGAGCCGCCGGGGATCTCCTTCGCGTCCTCGGGGTGCGAGGCGGGGGTGACGATATCGATGAGAGCCTCGCCGATGGCGAGGATATGCGGCTCGGTCACGAGGTCCATGGCGCTCCTCCGTCGGGCGGCGCACCCGCGCGCCGCGATGCATTCAGTTTAATCTGCCCGGCAGTGACTCCGTCTCCCCATCAGCGCCCTCGTCGCGATGCCGGGGCGGCCCAGGGCGCGATCGGAGCGGCGAGGACGCTGCGGGGCGGCCCGACGGGCGGCGGGCGACGGGCGACGGGCTGGAAGGAGCGCGGACGCTCGAAGGAGGGGCGGTGCGCTTCGGGTGGACGAAGGCCCTGCCCGAGGGGGCTCAGTCGAGGGGCGCAGCCGGGGCCTCAGCCGATTCACTCCTCTTCAGACGGGCGTTCGCCGCATCGAGGATCGAACGGCAGTGCGCCGCCAGAGCCTCTCCGCGTTCCCAGAGGGCGAGGGTGTCCTCAAGGGGGGCCTGCCCGGATTCGAGGGCCCGCACGATCCCGACGAGCTCGTCGCGCGCCTGCTCATAACCGAGAGCGGAGATTTCGGGGTTGTCGCTGGCCACATGTCCTCCTGGGTGATGGGATGCTCCCCCGGAAGGGGAAGCGGTCTGCATTATTCGTCAATCGCCGAAGGGGCGATGGGCCGGGTCGTCCCGACGACTTGGGCGACGAGGCGCCCCCTGGCGAGGACGCCCTCGATCAGGGCGCCCTTGCCCACTTCGGCCGCGTCTCTGATCAGGGCGCCGTTGGGAAGCTTGAGCATCGCGTACCCGCGATCGAGGGTGCCCTGCGGGGACAGGGCGGCGAGCGAAGCACGGGCGCGTACGAGCTCCTGGGACTCGCTCGCGAGGCGCCGCTCAACGGCCCTGCGCATGGCCTCCGTGCCGCGGGAGAGCTGATCCCGATGCGAATCGAGAACGGCGTCGGGGCTGAGCAGGACGGGCCTGCTCGTGACGAGGGCCAGCTCCTGGGCCTCTCGCGTCAGCCGCGCGTCGAGCGCGGCCCGGATCCGGGATCGGGACTGGGAGATCCCCTCGCTCTCCACCGCGAAATCCGGGACGATGCGACGCGCCGCGTCGGTCGGAGTGGACGCGCGGTAGTCGGCGACCAGGTCGAGGAGGGGAGCATCGCCCTCGTGACCGATGGCCGAGACGATCGGCGTCGAGGCCGAAGCCGCCGCGCGCACCAGCGCTTCTTCGGAGAAGGGGAGGAGGTCTTCGACCGAACCGCCGCCGCGGGCGATGACGATGACGTCGATGCTCTCCAGTGCATCGAGCTCGCCGAGGGCCCCGGTCACCTCGGGGACGGCCCGGTCGCCCTGGACGGCGACCTCGCGGATCTCGAAACGGGCGCCCGGCCAGCGCGCGCTCGCGTTCACCAGTACGTCGTCCTTCGCCTTCGCATTGCGACCGCAGATCAGGCCGATCGTGCGCGGCAGGAAGGGGAGGGGCTTCTTGCGCTCCGCGGCGAACAGGCCCTCCTCGGCGAGACGGCGCCGAGTCTGCTCGATGCGGGCGAGCAGATCGCCCAGTCCCGCGACATGGACCTCTTCAGCGCGCAGGTTCAGCGTGCCGCGGCGCTCCCAGAACACGGGCTTCACACGGGTCACGACGCGCGCGCCCTCGGCGAAGGCCGGGCCCGAGGCGTCGAGCATCGACGGCCAGGCGGTCACGGTCATCGAGGTGTCGGTCTCGACGTCACGGAGCACGAAGAAGGCCATCTTCGTGCCGGGCCGCGGCTTGTACTCGACGACCTGGCCCTCCACCCACAAGGTCGACATCCTGTCGACGTAGATCTTGATGTTCTCGGTGAGCCTGCGCAGCGGCCACGGGTTGTCGCGCGTCGTGTCGGCGGCCTTCGCGGCGGGGGGCTGGTTGTGCACGCGTCAAGCATGCCACAGGGCGCCACCGTCTCCGCTCCTCGCATCCGGGTTCGGGGCATCGTCCGATCCCCGTGAGCGGAACCGCGATCCAGCGCGTGAGGAAGGGCACGGCGGCGGTGAAGAACCAGCGGGCGTGGGTGTACCGCGATCCAGCGCGTGAGGAAAGGGCGGCCGCCGAGGCTCGCAGTCCGGTGGTCGAGGCGCGATCTTGGCGCGCAGGCAAGCGCGCGACATCCGGGGCCTCCGGCTAGATTGGAGCCCATGAATGACACGATCACCGATCGCATCGGCGGCTCGGCTCCGGCGCCTTCGGGCGCGCCCGCCCCCTCGGAGAGCCCCGCCCTCGACTCCGAGGCTCCCGGCGGAACCGGGCGGATCCTCCTGGCCGCCCCGCGAGGCTATTGCGCGGGCGTCGATCGTGCGGTTGATGTCGTGGAGAAGGCGCTCGACCTGTACGGGGCCCCCGTGTACGTTCGCAAGGAGATCGTCCACAACAAGTACGTCGTGGAGTCGCTGAGCAAGCGCGGCGCCGTTTTCGTTCAAGAAGTCGACGAGGTCCCCGAGGGCGCGCGTGTCGTCTTCTCGGCCCACGGCGTGTCGCCTCACGTGCATGAGAGGGCCGAAGCCCGCGGCCTCGCCTCGATCGATGCGACGTGCCCGCTGGTGACGAAGGTCCACCGCGAGGCCGTGCGCTTCGCGAAGGAGGACTACGACATCATCCTCGTGGGCCATCAGGGGCACGAGGAGGTCGAGGGGACCTACGGCGAAGCACCCGCGCATATCCAGGTGGTCGGCACTCCCGATGAGGTGGACCGGGTCGAGGTCCGGGATCCGTCTCGGGTCGTGTGGATCTCTCAGACGACCCTGTCCGTCGATGAGACCCGCGAGACCGTTGAGCGCCTGCGCCGCCGCTTCCCCGAGCTCATCGATCCGCCCTCGGATGACATCTGCTACGCGACGCAGAACCGACAGGTCGCAGTGAAGACCATCGCCCCCGGCGTCGATGTGATGATCGTCGTGGGTTCGGCGAACTCGTCGAACTCGGTGCGGCTGGTGGAGGTCGCCCTGGAGGCGGGCGCAGGTTCGGCATACCGGGTCGATATGGCGTCCGAGCTGCAGGAATCTTGGTTCGACGGGGCCAGTGTCGTCGGTTTGACCTCGGGTGCGTCCGTGCCGGAGATCCTCGTCCGCGAGGTCGTCCAATGGTTGCAGGCGCGCGGCTTCCCGACGGTTGAGGAGGTCCGGACTGAGACGGAGACGACGACCTTCGCCCTGCCGAGGAACCTGCGCTCGGAACTCGCTGCGCACGGTCTCGCCGACGGCAGGCCTCACGCCCCGCGCAAGGCCGGACCGGATCACACGAGCTGAAAGGACAGGCTCAAGGGCGCCTCTCGTCTGATCCGGCGGGTTACGGGCCGGCCGTTCCCGCAGTGTGTTTCTTGTGTGCGGGGTTGGCCCCTTGAGTGCGGGCTTGGCGGGCTCATTGGAGGGGTTAAGTCCGCAGTGTGTTTCTTGTCTGCGGGCTTGGCGCCTTGAATGTGGGGTTGGCGGGCTCATTGGAGGGGTTAATCCCGCAGTGTGTTTCTTGCGTGCGGGGTTGGCCCCTTGAGTGCGGGCTTGGCAACTCGTACGGGCACGGAGCTCGCGTCGCGTCGCCTCACGCCCTGATGAGCATCTCGAGGAATGCCTGCGCAGTCTCACCCGGCAGCTCGACATCCCCTTTCTGCGCCTGCACCCGCAGGATCCTTTCGATGAGCTTGGCCCGCAGCCCCTGCGGATCGAGCACATCGGCCCACCCGACGCGGATGACCGTCCATCCCGCGTCCTCCAATGAACGTTGACGTGCGAGGAAGTCCCGCTTCGCCCGGTGGAAGGACGCCTCGTCAGCCCCCCATCTTCCCGACGCCGTCGAATTCGATGAGAATGCGCCATCTCACCAGGGCGAAATCTGCGAAGTACCTCCTGCCTCCCGTCAAGATCTCGTACTGGCTGACGAGCTCGTCCGGGAACAGCGTGAGGAGCACCCCGAGCAGTCCGATCTCCCCGATGCTTTCACAGGCGGCGTGGGAGTAGCGGACGATGAGCTCAGCGCGATGGAGACCGCGAAGGCTCCGCCGTTCGTTCATGCGCCGGAGCTTCTCCAGCATGCGCCTCTTCACCTGATGCTCCCGGACTCGCGATTCCTCGATACGGAAGCGATCGAAGGCGCTGAGCGCGCGCAGGGACTCGCAGACGCAGGTGAGCGCGTCGAGGAATGCTCGTGTGCACGCCATGTGCAACGAGATCGCTTCAAGGGGGTCGGCGAGGACGCCGTCGATCTCGAGGGGCTCATCTTCGAAGAGGGCGGAGGTGATTTGACGGATCCGCACGCCCGATACGGTGCAGGAGCCGATGGCGACCTCGGGGAGGGCCGTAGTGGAATAGCGCCAGCCGACTCGCAGGAAGACATCGGGGTTCGGCGCCCACGGGGTGAGACCGTGGAGGATCATCGCGGATTCATCGGTGAATACGGGCGGGCGGCTGCATGCGCCGTGAACAGCGAGGATGCGGGCGCCCGCGACGAGCCCGCGGATGTCCCACGCCTTGAGCCCGACCTCCTCGTCTGTCAGGCTCAGGCGGAAACCGCGCTTGATGGGTGCGGAGCCTTCCGGATGTCGGGGCGGCGTCTTCCTGTGCGTGCGGATGAGCTTGGAGTGGGGGAGCATCATGATCGGAGTCTGGCGCTCTTCGCTCCGATGCGTCAGGGCGTCCGCCCTCGTCTGTGGAAAACGGCCGGGGGACGAGGGCGGGGCTGCGGGCGGGTGGGGCGGATGCTGGGGCGCTCGCCTAGAATGACGAGCGTGTCTCTCACCATCGGAATCGCCGGACTGCCCAATGTCGGCAAGTCGACCCTGTTCAATGCCCTGACCCGCGCGACCGTGCTCGCCGCGAACTACCCCTTCGCGACGATCGAGCCGAATGTCGGCGTCGTGCCGCTGCCCGACCCGCGGCTCAAGGTCCTCGCCGAGATGTTCCACTCGGAGAAGATCATCCCGGCGACCGTGTCCTTCGTCGACATCGCCGGCATCGTCCGCGGCGCATCCGAGGGCGAGGGCCTGGGCAACCAGTTCCTCGCGAATATCCGCGAGGCCGACGCGATCTGTCAGGTGACCAGGGCCTTCGCAGACCCTGATGTCGTGCACGTCGATGGCAAAGTCGATCCGGCCTCCGATATCGAGACGATCCAGACCGAGCTCATCCTCGCCGACATGCAGACCCTCGAGAAGCAGATCCCGCGCCTCGAGAAGGAGGTCCGCGGCAAGAAGACCGAGCCGGTGTTCCTGGAGACCGCGAAGGAGGCGCTGTCGCTCCTGGAGCGCGGGGAGCTGCTTTCGGGCCCGGAGGGGGCGAAGCTCGATCAGGCGGCGCTCAAGTCCTTCCAGCTCATGACGACGAAGCCCTTCATCTTCGTGTTCAACATGGATGCGAAGGGCATGGAGGATGAAGCCCTTCAGGCCGAGCTGCGCGGCCTCGTCGCGCCCGCCGAGGCGATCTTCCTCGACGCCCAGTTCGAGTCCGAGCTCGTCGAACTCGATGAGGAGGATGCGCGCGAGATGCTCGCCGAATCCGGTCAGGAGGAGGCGGGCCTGGACAAGCTGGCACGCGTCGGATTCGAAACCCTCGGCCTGCAGACCTACTTGACCGCGGGGCCCAAGGAGTCGCGCGCATGGACGATCCGCAAGGGCGACACCGCGCCGCAGGCCGCGGGCGTCATCCACACGGACTTCCAGCGCGGCTTCATCAAGGCGGAGATCGTCTCCTTCAACGACCTCGTCGAGTACGGCGGCGTCCAGGAAGCCCGCGCGGCCGGTCGGGTCCGCATGGAGGGCAAGGACTACGTCATGGCGGACGGGGATGTCGTGGAGTTCAAGTTCAACGTGTAGAAGCCTTTCTGACTGTGACCGAGACTCGTGATTTCGCAGTCTCAGTCACAGTCAGGAATGCTTCACTTCAACTTGTAGCGGGTCGACTTGAGTCCTTGCCTGCCGTCCATCACGACGATGCACTCCGCGAGGGGCCGCGCGAGGGCGTAGCGAATCTGGCCGATCGTCATGCCGGTCGCGGCAACGAGCTCATGGATCGTCAAAGGGCCTGTTGCCGCTGCCAGGGCGAAGAAGGATTTCACGGCCGCGTTGTCGCCGACAGCATTGACACGGCCCATCGGCCCTACGCGATCGTTGGCTCGGATCGCCTCGACGAAGCGCCGCTCACATGCCATTACGATATGCACGACAACGTGAATTTTGCACTCGCTGTAGCATCCGATTGCCAATGGGGATCTGAAATAGGTGATTCTGAGGCGACGCCGTGCCCCGCGCGGGAGCAGAGTTCTAGGGATGAGCGATAGATCGGTGAAGGCGTGCCAGGATCTGAAGTCGAGTCGATGACGCTCCGTGAGCTGGTGGCCGTTGCTTACGGCAACTTGGCCATGGCTCATTACGCCGTGGAACGGGGAGCTCAGTCCTATTCCCGAACGGCCTACATGATTAGAGCGCGCCTCGCCAAGGGGCTCAAATCAGGGGCGATGTCCGTGGGTTCAATGTTCGATGATGAGACGTGGAAGCTTACGAGTGGAGGCCGATGTTCGTACTGCGGCGCTGAAGAGGCGTTGGTCCTTGACCATCTCATCCCCAAGCATCTTGGCGGACTGGATACTGGAGATAACTTGGTTCCGGCGTGCCGAACATGCAATGGCTCCAAAGGAGCCAAGGATGTCCTGGTTTGGTGTCGAGACCGAGGTGTTTTTCCTCCTCTCATGATTTTGCGGAGATATTTGAAAATCATGGTAAAAGAGGTCGAGGCTGCTGGGGCAATGGACGCGACGCTCGATTCTAACGAAGTTCGGAGGCTGCCATTCGCCATCGAGGAACTGCCAACCTCGCGGTTTCCTCCTCCTTCCTCTCTCCGGTTCTAGCTGTACTCGGCCGGGACATTGGTGACAAGTTCTCGTTGATATGAGGGAGGACCTCCGGTGCGGGCGGGCTTGTCTGCGAGTGGGAACGGTGCGATATGGGCAATGACGACATTCTTGGAGTCCATCTCAATGGTCTGGAAGCTGATGCGGGGCGCGGGTGCAATGGCCGTGCGCGCCATGCTTGCGATTCCCGACTCGAGGGAGGCGATGTCGGAAACGCCGACGACGGTGAGGTCCACTGATCCCTCGTCGACCCCAAAGATCACGGTGGCCACCATCAGGCATGTTGGCGAAGGCGAACAGTGTTTCCGGCATCTGGGGCACACCGCCTGCCGCGCGGTGGGTGACGGACTGTGTTGCTTGAGCAGGGGTGATTCGGGTCCGCGGGTTTCGGCTTTGCGCCTTTGTTCCGCGTAGGCTTCGGATGTTCATTCGCCGCATCGCGTGCGAGTTCAAGTTCAATGTGCGAGGCCTCCGAGACTTCGCAAAGGTGCGGCGCCCCTCCTGCGCCTTCGAAGCCCTGGAATCGCCGAATCGAGCCCCGGTTGCGTGATGCGCGGTCGGGGCCCGGACTCGTGAAGCGCCCGGCGGGCGGATCGTCGGATCGCCCCGCTTTTCGGGGAGGGCCGTCTGATCAGAGTGATTTCCCGCAATAGGTTTCTTGAAAACCCTGCCCTCTGTTATGGTAATCGAGCAAGCATCCCCAGTGGGTCCTTCGTCCTTGCGTGATATGCAAGCGATCCTCGTCGGCGAAAACGCGGGGGGGGGGGTAATCGAGGCGGCCTGCATGCACAGAATAGGACGTTGATACGGCATGAGTGCCACATCAAGATCCCTGCGCGCGCTCCTGGTGGCCCCATTGGCCCTCGCGCTCTCAGGACTCGTCATCGTTACGCCCGCCCAGGCGGCTGCTGAAGTCTCAGTCGCCTCCTGGGCCGAACTCGAAACCGCGATCAATTACAACGACGATGTCGTGGTCACCCTGACTCAGGACATCGTCGCCGACAAGACCCTCAGCATCGACTCCGGTAAGAAGGTCGTGCTCCGCGGCGACAAGACCATCTACCGGGCCGCAGACCCCGAGTCCGCTTTCCTCTCGATGTTCCAGGTCAACGAGGGCGGCTTGCTCTCAATGGGCACTCCGGACGGATCGAGCTGCGTCAACATGTCGGGCAAGGCCGTCTCCTCGCAGTACGAACTGCTCCTGTCGAAAGAGATCTACAGCCTCGACCCCGCGAAGGTCGCCCAGCGGCGCTTCGTCATGATGCGCGGCGAGATGACCGATGCATTCTTCTTCACCTTCGGTCAGGACGGGGCCATCGGGAAGTTCGGGTACGGGAGCCCGATCGCCAACAACGATACGGCCGTCTTCCTCACGAAGGAGTCCTTCCCCCTCCTCGACGACGCCCTTCTGAAGGTCGTGGCCCGAGGGGGCTCCAAAAACAAGGGGAACGTCTTCCAGAACCCGAAGACCGGCATGGTCTTCGGCCTCGATTCCGCCAAGAAGTTCGTCGGCGCCGGCTACCCCTACTACGAAGCGACCGCCAACGCCTCGGGAATCGACTTCTACTTCACCAATGAGATCACGGGAATCTACCCGCATCTTCGTGACTGGGAGCGGGCCAACACCAACGTCAACTACCAGACCGACGGTTCCGGCGGAAGCTGGCTCGAAGGCAAGATCTGGGCGCGCACGAACGCCCCCGTTCAGCTTCGCGAACTCGTGAAGTCCCCCGACATGTCGACTCTGGCCGCGCACCGCTACTCCGCCGCCGAACTCGGACTCGACCCGAGCGACGGCATCGACAAGGGCGGCTTCTTCATCTCGAACACCAACGGCGCCGTCAACGTCTCCTGCGGGTCCTTCTCCGACTTCACGACCGGGCCGCTTCCCGTCCCGACGCCGTGGAGCATCCAGGACGCCGGAGTCGACGACTGGTCGGTGGGCCCCGGAACGATCGCCCCGATCTACAACACGGGCACCCGGGCGTCCTTCACGATGACCGGCGGCACGATCTCGAACAACGAAGTCGGCAGCAACGACCGCATGGCCAACGAGAACGGGATCAACGACACGGTCGACTCCAACGGCGACGGCCTCATCACCTTCGACGAGGTGAAGAACAAGGTCATCGCCCTCGGCGACGCGAAAGAGCCCTTCAAGGCGCTCGACTTCTCCAAGGGGCGCTACAACTTCGGCAGCCGATCCGCAGGAGCGATCATCCTCAACGACGGCGCCACGGGCGCACTGACGAACGCCTCCATCAGCTCCAACAAGGGCGACGCCGGCGCGATCATCGTCAACAGGTCGAACCTGACCCTCAATGAGGGCACGAAGATCGACTCGAACGAGGGCCTCTACCTCGGCGGCGCGATCAACGTCAACAGCATTGACGGCGAGGGCGTCACCATGAACGCGGGCGAGATCTCGAACAACAAGAGCATCCGCCAGGGCGCGGTCTACGCCGAGGGACCCGCCGGCAAGGTCGGCGGCCTGTTCACCCTGAACGGCGGCTCCCTGCACGACAACTACTCGCTGGACAAGGGCGGCGCCATCCGCGTCGCCTCCAACGGCGTGACCCTCAACAACGGCGACATCTACGGCAACAAGTCGTGGGTCATGGGCGGCGCCATCTACGTCAACGGCGATTCGCCCCAGAACTCGCGCACGCTCGTCCTCAACGACGGATCGATCTACAACAACAGGTCCGTGAACGCGCAGGGCATCGGCGCGGACGGCAACACCTACCTCGACGGTGCGACCGACGACTCCCGAGTGCGCGGATTCGTCCCCGGCTCGGGCGGCGGCGTGTGGGTCTGCCCCTACGGCACCTTCGTCTTCGACGTCTCGCGCGTCATCATCGATGACAACACCGCGAAGGCGACGGGCGTCGATTTCTTCAAAGAGGTCGGCCTCGGCGGCGAGCTCATCGCGAAAAACCTCGAGAAGCCGTGGATCAACGAGAACAACGGTCCGCTGCCCGGGGATGATCCGGTCGCGGGCACGGTGTCCCTCACCAACGGCGCGGAAGGCGCGCGTTCGAACAAGGGCGTGAGGATCTACGACAACACCTCGCGTCGCGGCGGTGCGATCGGCGCCGACGGCACCCTGATCTTCGGCGAGCTCGAAGACGTCAAGCGCGAGCACCTCTCCCTTGAATTCCAGAAGGCATTCGCCGCGGGAACGGACGCCCCCTCTGAGATCTACGTGTCCCTCAAGGCCAAGGCCTCCGACGGCTACACGAGCGATCTGGGCGTCTACAGGCTGTCCAACAGCACCGCCAACGCCTCGGGAGAGAGCGCCCCCTCGGCAGACGCCTCGGGAGTGAGCGTCATCGCCCTCGGCGATTGGAAGTTCCGCCTCGAACTGCCCACCACCATCCAGAACTCGACGGGCGAGGAGCCCCTTCTCCCCGCGAACCTGAAGGCCGGTGACGCAATCGCCAAGAAGGACTTCAAGATCCTCATCGCGGAGGTCTCGGCTGAGGGCGGGCCCCAGAACGATTACCTCTTCGAACTGGGAGACCTCACCGTCAAGGAATCGACGACGACGGAGCAGAGCGCGACGACCACCGACACCTCGGGGCATCAGTTCGCGAAGACGGTGACCTTCACCGATACGACGCTCACCCAGACGGGGACCAACACGAAGGCCCCCGCCGATACCCCGAAGCCGACGACTCTCGCCCTGAGCGCCTCGAAGGCCCTCATCGGGGCCGACGGCTCGGATCGCGTCGCCGCCTACCGCAATCTCTTCACCTTCGAACTGGAGGAGAAGCTCGCGAACGGATCGACGGTCCTCGTCTCCACGGCGAAGAACGCTCTCGACGAGGGCGCGACCGTCGCCTTCCCGGCGATCACCTACACGGACGAGGGCGAGCACACCTACGTGATCTCTGAGGTGCCCGGGACCGAGCCCGGAATCGTCTACGACACGAAATCCGTCGAGGTCAAGGTCGCCGTCACGAAGAACGCGAACAACGAGCTCGTTGCGAGCAGTGAGCAGATCGTCAACGGCAAGGCCGCGAGCTTCGTCAACACGGAGAAGGTCGAGCAGCCCGCCCTGGAGAAGTATGTGGATAAGGGGGTTCATTCGGATCTTGGCGCTTTCGATGCGCCTTTTGAGTACGACATCATGGCGTATGTGCCGGTGGATGCTGACAGGGTCGTGGTCGAGGATTCGTTGGTGGATTCGTTGAAGTTCGTGTCTTCGGCGGATGAGGTGTCGGTCTTCGCGATGGGGGCGGACAACGATCACAAGACGACGGTTGCTCAGGCGGGGGAGAGGATCGGCTCTGCTTCGGCTGCGATTGATGGTCAGAAGTTGACGGTGACGATTCCGGATGCCACGGCTTATCGGGGTCAGTGGGTGCGTGTGAACTTCAAGGCCGTGATCGACGCGGCCACGCGCGCCACCATCGAGTCTTTCGGCGCCGACTGGGCCGAGATCGCGGCGAATGCTCCGGTGCTTATCGATGCGAAGCATTCGGGTGTGAAGAATGCGGCGTCGTACAGGGTGTTCGTGAAGAATCCTGATGGCACCTTCCCGCAGTATCCGAGCGGTGAGAATCCGGGTGATCCGAATGGCGGCGGTGACAAGCCCAAGTATGAGGGTGAGTCGAACACCGTCACGGTGACCCCGCCGACGCAGGAACTCCTCATCGAGAAGAAGTGGGCCGACGACAAGGGCGCCATCGCCTGGCCCGCGGGCGCTGCGGTCACGATCGACGTCTACTCCGTCAAGGACGGTGCGGAGACGAAGATCGAGGGCAAGTCGGTCACTCTGGATGCGGCGACGCCGTCGGTGAAGGTTTCCGGCCTCCCGAAGCTGATCGGCGTCACCTACACGGTGAAGGAATCCGGCGTCGCGGACAACGGTGAGATCACCATCGCCGACAACGTCTACACGGTCTCGGTGGCCGGATCGACGGTCACGAACACCCGGACCGGCGAGGTTCCTCCGACGCCGAGCGACAACGGGGACATCACTCCGAACGCCAACGGCAAGATCGCGGTCCAGAAGCTGTGGAAGAACTCCGACGGTTCGCCCATGGCATGGCCGCAGGGCGCCACGATCAAGGCGAGGCTCTTCAAGGTGGATCCCGCAGGCGGGGCCGACGCCCTCGTCACGGAGGTCTCGTTGAGCGCCGAGCAGCCGCAAGCGGTCATCGAGGGCCTTGAGAAGGGCGCGACCTATCGGCTCGTCGAGGTCGGGGCGGACAATGGCGAGTTCGTTTTCGCCGATGACGTCTACCGCGTGTCCGTCGCGGGTTCGACGGTGACGAATACCTTCGATCGGGAGGTTCCTCCGACGCCGGGCGGCGGGGGTGAGGAGTTCA
>NZ_JBNOYB010000095.1:0-25681 GCF_050312375.1 Schaalia sp. | reverse complement strand
ATTCTGGGGCGGGGCGGCGCCTATGCGAGGGAGCGCAGGACCGTGACGACTCGTCCCAGGATCGTCGCATGGTCGCCCTGGATGGGCGAGTAGTCCTCGTTGCAGGGCAGCAGCCAGACGTGGCCGTCCGTGAAGGACAGGACCTTGACGGTCGCCTCGCCGTCGATCATCGCGGCGACGATCTGGCCCTCGGAGGCGCTGGGCTGAGAACGGACGACGACGAAGTCGCCGTCGAGGATGCCTGCATCGATCATGGAGTCGCCGTGGACTTCGAGCATGAAGAGCGTGCCGTGACCGGTGAGACGGGTGGGGAGTGCGAAGACGTCCTCGATCTGCTGCTCAGCGGTGATGGGCGCGCCGGCGGCGATGCGTCCGACGAGGGGGACGCAGGTGGATTCCTCATCGACGTGCGCTGCGGGCAGTTCGATCGTCACGACGCGGGTTTCGGGAGCCGTTTCGGCCCGGTCCGGGGAGGGCTCCACGCCGAGCTCCTCGCGCGCCGTTCGGGAGAGCTCGAGCGCCCTGGGGAGGCCGGGGATCCGCTGGAGGTATCCGCAGCGTTCGAGGGCGTCGAGGTGGTGCTTGACCGTGGAGGGGGAGGCGAGGCCGACGCGCGTGGCGATCTCGCGGACCGAGGGCGGGAAGCCGTGGGCGCGCACCTCCTCATGGACGATGAGGAGGATCTGCCGTTGCCGTTCAGAGAGCTGGTCCTTCGGTGTCATGGAGCCTCCTGCTTCCTCGGGTGGACGCAGATGCCCATGGCTCCTGTTCCACTTGTAGGGCCAGGGTATCCGAGCCCGGGCCGGAGATGAAACATCTGTTCGAGCAAGTCTCGACTTCATCCCCCACAGGTGATATCGTACAGGTGTTCGACGAACATGTGTACGATTCGACGAAGGAGAACCTCATGAGCGCGATGGTATCGGCGGCCCGTCCCGCGTCCCCCGTTTTCGGCGATCCGCGCCCTGGATTCGGGCTCGACTCGCATTCGGCCGCCGTGCTCTCCTTGGACTCGGCTCCTTCGGCCAGGCGGCGGCGCGAGGCTCTTCGTCGAGATGAGCCCTCCAGTCTCCGGCGCCCCGTCGTTCCCGCGTCGCGCGGAGTCCGTGCGGGCGCGCGGCTCGTGCAGCTTCTCGGGGGCGCTCTCGCGACCCTCGCCCTCGGTGCGGCCGGTGCGGGTGCGGGTCTGCTGCTGTCTCCGGGAACGTATTCGGGTCCGACGGCCGTGCATGCGGTGAGTTCCGGGGAGTCCCTCTGGTCGATCGCTCAGGGCGTGAACACGGATCGGCCGCTCGAAGAGGTCGTCACCGATATCGAGGCCCTCAACGGCATCGAGGGCGGGCTCGTCGTGGGTGATCTCATCGAGGTTCCGATTCGTTAGGTCCTCGGCTCGGGGCCTCCTCCTCGAAGGGGCATTCGTGGGGCGCGTGTTTCCACTGGGGCGTGTGAAACGTGTAGCGTGAAGGGGTGCATTGCCCCTTCTGCCACAATCCGGATTCCCGGGTCGTCGACACGCGCATCGCTGATGATGGCGCGTCGATTCGTCGTCGGCGTGAATGCACGGCGTGCAAGAAGCGCTTCACCACGCTCGAGACCTCCTCGTTCCAGGTCGTGAAACGCTCGGGGGTCGTCGAGCCCTTCTCCCGCAACAAGGTGGTCGCAGGCGTCCTACGGGCCTGCCAGGGGCGCCCGGTCACGGATGATCAGCTCGCCGTCCTCGCCCAGCAGGTCGAGGAGCAGCTGCGCTCGACGGGGGTGTCGAACGTGTCCTCCGAAGAGGTCGGCAAGGCGATCCTGCCCTTCCTGAGAGAGCTCGATGAGATCGCCTACCTCCGCTTCGCCTCGGTGTACCGCGCCTTCAACTCGCTCGAGGACTTCGAGGCCGCGATCGCGACGCTTCGGGGCAGGGCGCAGGAGCAGGCCAAGCCGAAGCGGCCGCGCTCCAAGAAGCGCGCGCGTGAGGACGCCCCGACCCTGCTCGACGACTGAGCCGCAGTGGCGCCTCCCCGGATGCTCGGGATTGGCCCGGGCCCTCGACGCGCCCTCAAATGACCCGCCCTCAAGCGACCCGCAGGGGCCCGCTCGGCCGGGGCGGGGCGCCCGGTGAGTACGATCGATCGCCCGACGGCTCCGGGAATCGCCCGCTCGTTCCGCGCGCCCACCCGCCCGCTCGCGCGGCGGGACCTCGAATGCCGCCCGTCCCCCGTCTACTCGCCGTTCCTCCCCGCGACGTTGCGGAGCGCCTGAGCGGCGTTCCCGGCCGCGTCCTTGACCGAGCTCGCCGCGCCGAGCACCTGCTCGCGGACCTTCTTGCGCATGACCTTGCCCAGCTGGCTGCGCGGCAGCTCGGTCATGATGACGAGCTGGCGGGGCAGGGCGTAGTGGGCGAGCGACTTCTCCGCCCACTCGCGCACGTCGGCCAGGGTGATCGAGGCCCCCGCCTCGAGGACGATCGCAGCGACTACGTCCTCGCCCGCGGTGCCCGCGGGGATGCCGATGACGGCAACATCGCGTACTCCGGGCATGGAGCGGACGGCCTCCTCGACCTGGCTCGGATACACGTTGAACCCGGAGGAGTTGATCATCTCCTTCCTGCGGTCCGCCATGTAGACGAATCCCTCGCGGACCGTGACGAGATCACCGGTGCGCAGCCAGTCCTCGTGGAAGACCTCCCGGGTCTCGTCGGGGCGCCTCCAGTATCCGGCGAAGACCTGGGGGCCGCGGACGAGGAGTTCGCCGGTCTGCCCCGGCTCGACGTCGCGGTCGGGATCCTCCGGATCGACGATGCGGATCTCGGTCGAGGGGAAGGGCAGGCCGAGGGCCCCCGGTCGGCGATCGGCGGACAGCGGCGACCCGAGGAGGATCGGGGAGGCCTCCGTCATGCCGTAGCCCTCGATCATCAGGCCCGAGGTCGCCGCCTCCCACTCGGCGGCGAGCTCGCCGGACAGGGGCATGGCGCCCGACAGGGAGAAGGTCATGGAGCTCAGGTCGGCGCTCATCGCCTTCGCTGAGGCGAGGAGGCGCTCGTACATCGGGGGGACGCCGAGGAAGAAGGTGCACGGGAGGCGCTTCTGACTGGTGAGGATCATCGTGGTGTCGAACTTGGGGAACAGGGCGACGGTTGCGCCGAGGCGCAGGCCCGCCATGAGTCCGACCGTGAAGCCGAAGGCGTGGAAGAGGGGCAGGACGCAGTAGAAGACCTCTGCGCCCTCGTGGAGGACGGGAACCCAGGCGATGGATTGGGCGACGTTGGCCAGGATCGAGCGGTGGGTGAGTCGCGCGGCCTTCGGGACCCCGGTGGTGCCGCCGGTGTGGATGAGGAGCGCGTCGTCGTCGGGCGAGACCTCGATGCGGCGCAGCCACCTCGGCGATTGGGCGACTTCTCGGTCCCAGGACCTGGCCCAGCGGGGCGGGCGGGCCGAGAGGGCATCGCGTTTCGTCCTCGCCGATTTCACGGGCAGGCGCAGGAGGACTTGCGCGGGGCCGGGCAGGGCGCGCGTGATGTCGACGGAGAAGACCGTCGTCGAGCGGTCGAGGAAGCTGAGGGAGGGGACGGTCTTCTCCCAGGCGACGACGACGCGGGCGCCGTGGCGCGCGAATTCCTCGCGGAGCTCGCCGAGGGGGGCCAGGGGGTTGTGCTCGACGGCGATCGCGCCGATGGACATCGTCGCGAGGATGGCGATGACGTGCTGGGGGCAGTTCGGCATGACGAGGCCGACGCGATCGCCCTTGGCCACCCCGGCGCGGATGAGGACCGCCGCGGCGCGTTGCACCCGCTCGATGAGCTGGGAGTAGGTGATGGGGCGCGAGAAGAAGTCGAGGGCGACGCGTTCGGGGTAGCGGGCGGCGACCTCTTCGACCATGCGGGGCAGGGTCGTGTCCGGGATGTCGATCGTGTGGGCGACGCCGGGTGCGTATCCGCGGCGGAGGTCGTCGGTGAGCGTCATTGCGGCATTCCCTTCCCATTTCCTACGCTTCCGTAGGTTACTCTGCCGTAGGGGAACTCGCTCGCGACTGCGCCGAAGAAGTCCGCCGGACTCGCGGTTCAGAGGCGGGTGATGGTCAGCCGGATCGTGTCCTTCATCGAGCGGATCTCCTCGATCGCCTCGATCGGCAGCTCGGAGTTGATATCCGTCAGCGCGTAGCCGGTCTGCCCCGAGGTGCCCAGGATCTGCGCGCCGATGTTGGCGCCCGTCCCGGCGAAGGTCCTATTGACGAGGGCGAGGACGCCGGGCGTGTTCCGGTGGATGAGGCGGATCCGGTAGCGGGATTCCTCCGAGGCCGAGAGCTGGAGGTTGGGCAGATTGACGGACATGTCGGTCGAGCCCGTGCGCCGGTAGTCGGCGAGCTTGTGAGCGACGAAGCGGCCGATGTCGTACTGCGCCTCCTCGGTCGAACCCCCGATGTGGGGGGTGAGGATGACATTGTCGAGTTTGGCCAGGGGAGAGGTGAAGGGATCGCCGTTCTTCTTCGGCTCGCTCGGGAACACGTCCACCGCAGCCCCCGACAGGTGCCCGGAGACGAGGGCGTCGTGCAGCGCATCGATGTCGACGACGTGCCCGCGCGAGAGGTTGATGAACATCGCGCCGGGCTTCATCATCGCGAACTGCTCCGCGCCGAACATCTTCGTGTTCGCGGGGCGCCCGTCGACGTGCAGGGAGACGACATCGGCTTCGCGCAGGACCGATTCCATCGTCGGCATCTGCGTCGCATTGCCCAGCGCGAGGCGCTCGGCGGTGTCGTAGAAGATGACGTTGAGCCCCATGGCCTCGGCGAGGACGGACAACTGGGTGCCGATGTTGCCGTAGCCGATGATGCCCAGGGTGTGGCCGCGGACTTCGTGCGCGCCGTCGGCGGACTTGTCCCACACGCCTCGGTGCAGTCGGGAGTTCTTCACGGTGACGCGGCGCGAGAGGTCGATGATCTCGCCGATCGCGAGTTCCACGACCGAACGCGTATTCGAGTAGGGGGCGTTGAAGACCGAGATGCCGAGTTCCGTGGCGGCCGCGAGGTCGATCTGATTGGTGCCGATGCAGAAGGCGCCGATCGCCTGGATCTGGGGGTGGGCCTCCAGGACCTTGCGCGAGAGCGTCGTCTTGGACCTGATGCCGATGTACTCGACGCCCTCGAGGGCGCGGAGCAGCTCGGATTCGTCGAGGGCGCCCGAGACCCGCTGAACCTCGATGCCGTGCCTGGCGAAGATCTCGTCGGCGACCTTGTGGGGATTCTCAAGCAGAAGTGCGCGCGTCATGGCCTCATAGTGCCAGACCCCCGGCGCCTGCGCGCCGGGCGGCCAGAGTGCGGGCGGACTTCTACCATTCCTCCATCCCCGCCGGCAGGGGCGCGTGGTGCACGACGGTGAGGTCGTGGGTCGAGCGCGTGAGGGCGACGAAGAGATCGCCCAGGCCGTCCGAGGCGATCTCCGCGGGCTCGACGAGGACCACGGAATCGAACTCGAGGCCCTTGGCGGCCACGGCCGAGAGCACGCTGACACGGGAATCCAATCCGCTCATGCCGGAGACGTCGGCCTTCCATTCGAGGGCGCGCCGAGCGCCGACGATGACGGCGACGCGCCCCGAGCCGGGGCCGGACTCGCTGTCGAGGCGCCTCACTGCCTCTTCCACCGCTCCGTTCACCGCTTCGTCGAGGCCGGGCCCGGTCTGGCCGGAATCCTGGGCGAAGAGGACCCGGTAGCAGTCCGGCACATCGCGGACCGCGGTCATCGGATGGAGGACGGGCTCGCCGGCCCTGGCCATGACGCGCTCGGCCAGCTCGGTCAGGGCCCGCGGCGTGCGGTAGGAGACCGTGAGGACGTATTCGGCTTCGAGGGCTCGCGCCGCCGGTCCCAGGGCCTGCTCCCAGGTGGAAGGGCGGTGCGCGCCCCGGCGCTGGTCGAGGTCGCCGACGATCGTCATGGAGCGGGCCGGGCAGCGGCGCAGGAGGGCGCGCCACGCCATGGGGGACAGGTCCTGGGCCTCGTCGACGACGATGTGGCCGTAGGCCCACTGCCGGTCATTCGCGGCCCGTTCGGCCAGGGGCGTCCAGTCGCCCTCCCCGCGCGCGGAGGCCGCGAGCTGCTCGGCGGTCACGATGCCGCCGCCGAGCCCCTGGCCCTCGATCGCAGCGCGTGCGCGCTCGACTTCCTCGGCCTCGGTCGCGCTCCTTCGCGGGGCCCGGTGGGGGAGCGGCCCGAGAAGCTCTTCGAGTTCATCGAGGAGGGGGACGTCCGCGGGGGTCCAGTTCGAGTCCTGCCGGGCGAGGAGGCGCAGCTCGCGGGCCGACAGCGGGGAACCCGCAGCGGCGTTGAGCCGGGCGAGGAGCGAGGGCCGGGCGTACAGGCGCGCGAGGAGGGTTTTCGCGGAGGTGGGCATCCACGCCAGGTTGATCGCCCGGCGCGCATCGAGGGAGTCGCGCACCTCGATGGTCCACGAGTTGAGGACGTCCTCGGGAACGCGGCCCTCCGAATCGCCGTCCCCGGCGGCGAGGGCGAGCCGCTTCGCGAGTCGCTTCATGAGGTCGAGGGCGAAGCCCTCGCGCGCCTCGTTGTGGGGCTTGCGCGAGCGCCTCGCCCGTTTGAGGGCAGCGGATACGTCCTCCGGGAGCAGATCGACGCTCCGATTCCACACCTGAAGCGCGACGGGGGCGTCGAGGGGGCGGGGAAGGGATTTGACCGCCTGAGCGAGGATGCGCTCCCAGCCGGGACGGCCCTTCGCCTGGGCGACCTCGAGGGGCTCGGCCCCGGTGGCGCTCGTCCCCGGAATGAGATCGCCGAGGGTCGTGGATACGACTCCGGTCTCGCCGAGGGAGGGGAGGACCTGTTCGATGTAGCGGAGGAAGATGCGCGAGGGGCCGACCAGGAGGACGCCGGAGCGCTGGAGGCGCTCGCGCTCGGCGTACAGGAGGTAGGCGATCCGGTGGAGGGCGACGGCGGTCTTCCCGGTTCCCGGGCCGCCCTGGACGACGACGATGCCCTTCTCATCGGCGCGGACGATCCGATCCTGCTCGGACTGGATCGTGGCGACGATGTCGCCCATGCGGCCGTCGCGCGCCGATGACAGCGCGGCCATGAGCGCGCCCTCGCCCTGCAGCTCGATGCCCCCTGCGGCCGAGTCCAGGAGCTCGTCCTCGATCGCGATCACGCGGCGGGCCCGAGTTGTGATGTGGCGCCGCCTGGCGACTCCGAGGGGCTCCACGGCGGTCGCCTGGTAGAAGGGCATGGCCGCGGGGGCGCGCCAATCGATGAGCAGAGGAGGTCCTGCCGGGGTCGACAGGGAGGTCCTGCCGATCCTGCGCACCTGCCCGTCGCTCATGTCGAGTCGGCCGAAGACGAGCCTGTCCTCGACGCCTTCGAGGCGCGCGGCCATGTCGCCCAGGTGGGAGGAGATCGCGTCCCGCTCGGTCCACGCCTGCGCGTTGTCGACTCCGTGCTCGGCGTGGGCCCTGCGCTGGCGCTCCCGGTAGGAGTCCCGCAGTGCATCGAGGCGCTCATATGCGGCGTCGACGAAATCCTGTTCGGGCAGGTCGCTGGTCGCCTGATCGGCGAGGGGCTGTTCGGCCATACGAGTCCTCCACAGGTTCGAGATGCGGCCACCCATTGTCCATCATCGTCCGGCGCCCGCGCGCGATGGACCGACTGGTGATTCGCCCTCGGCCGAACCGCCCTCGTCCTCGCGACGCAGCCGCGATTGAGGGGTAGCGTGGATCCGGTCGACCGAATGCGCATGCGACGGGGGGGAATCGTGATGAGAACGACGGACGAGGTGATGTTCGAGCGCGCCGGAGCCGAGGACTCGCGGGCCAGGATCCTCGTCATCCACTTCCGCGGCGCCCTCGACGCCGGTGCGGCCGGTCGCCTCGCCATCCGGGAGATGCTCCGCTCACTGCCCTCGGAGAGGATCGCGACCTTCGACGCCGATCACTTCCTCGACTACCGCTCGCACCGTCCGATCTCGACAGTCGAGAACTGGGTGATGACCTCGCTCGAAACCCCCGAACTCGCTCTCGACAGGGTGCGCGACGACCTCGGCAACCCGATCCTCGTCCTCCACGGCCCCGAGCCCGACGCGAAATGGGAGGCCTTCGCCCGCATCGTCGCCGAACTGGCTCAGGAAGCGGGGGTCGAGATCACCGTCTCCTTCCACGGCATCCCCTCGGGAGTGCCGCACACGCGGGCGACTCCGGTCCATTTCCAAGCGACGGACGCCTCCCTCGTCCCGACTCAGCCGAAGATGGCGCAGATCATCCAGTTCCCCTCGCCCGCCTCCGTCTTCCTCCAGTCCCGCCTGCGCGAACGCGGCATCAACGGGATCGCGATGCTGGCGGCCGTTCCCTTCTACATGTCGGACACCGGCTACCCCGCGGGCGCCTCCGCCCTGCTCGGGGCCCTGTCCGAATACGCGGACCTCTCCTTGCCGGTGGGCGAGCTCGAGCAGGGCGCCGCCGAGGACCAGGAGACGATCGATTCCCTCGTCGAGGCCAACCCGGAGATCCTCCACACGGTGTCCGCCCTCGAGGAGCACTACGACGCCTGGACGGGCGAAGGCTCGGGAATGCCCCTGGGCGCTCTCGGGCAGAGTGCGGACATGGTGAATGCGCGCAAGCAGTCCAAGGACATCGGCGAAGTGATCGAGGCCTACCTGGCGAATCTCGCCTCTCAGGACGGCACGCAGGAGGAGCCCGAACGCGCCGAAACGGGGGAGGCGGAGGAGGACCCGCTCGCCGCCGCGCTCCGCCGCGTCGAAGAGCGCCGCAGGTCTCCTGAGGGGCGGCACTCGCGCGCCCCTCTCCACCGCGCCCCCGAGCCGCAGGACGGGCGAGGGGAGGAGGCGGGCCTCGGGATCCGCTTCGCTGAAGGCCCCCTCCCTCCCGCCGATGAGGGCGGTCCGGCTGGGGCTGGTGAGGGCGGTCCGGCTGAGGAGCCGCAGGACTGAGAGGCCTCGGCCCCCGATCACGGCCCTAAGCGCCCGAGCCGCCCGCCGGATCGTCGAGGGGCGGGGCGCCCGCCAGCCACTTCCTCAGAGTCGCCGGGTCCATCGCCCTGGCCGGGAGGGGCAGCGTGCGCAAGAGCCGGTCGAGTCCCTCGAGGGGGTAGGCGCCGGTCGGCGCGGCTGAGGCGATCACCATGACATTGCCCCGTCGTTGCGACCTGCCCACTTTCGGGTCCTGAACGGAAAGAACCTCGGGGAAGACGTCCGCGATCGACGCGATGTCCCGTCTGGCGTCCGTCCCGCCTCCGTGCGCGCAGTTCGCCAGGAGGAGCCCCTGCGGCTTCAAAGCGCGCAGGGCGGCCCGCGCGAAACCTCGGGTCCGCATGTGCTCGGGGACCTCCCCCTTCGCGAAGGCGTCGCGCACGATCACGTCGAAGGAAGCGGGCCTGGCCTCCTCGAGCACCCGCCTCCCGTCGCCCACCCGGATCGACAGCTTCGGCGCCCTCGGCAGGTCGAACCAGCCGCGGACGGCGTCCGCGAGGGCGGCGTCGATCTCCACCGCCGTTTGTTTCGAGGAGGGCCGCTGAGCCGCCCAGGCCGCCGGGAGCGCACAGCCGGCGCCGCCCAGATGCAGGGCGCGGATGCCCTCGCCCGGGGCGTGAAGGGCGTCGAGGGCGCAGGTCGCGTGCTGCATGTATTCGAATTCGAGGTCGGCGGGATTCGCGGTGTTCACGCACGAGGACTCGACGCCGTCGATGAAGAGGGTCGCCAAGGGGCCCTCCCAACGGATCTCGGCCGTTCCGGAGTCGATCTCATGGAACTCGCTCCCGCGCGCTGATGCCCGTGCCATGGGGGACACTGTATCGGGATGAGAGGAGGCGTCATGTCGAATGCTCCGCGCGATGCGCGCGTGAGGCGCTTCTGGGGGGATGACGATTCGGCCACTCCGATCCTCCATGTCGACATGGACTCCTTCTTCGCCCAGGTGGAGCTTAGCGAGAATCCGGGGCTGCGCGGACGCGAAGTGATCGTCGGCGGCTCCTCCAACCGCGGCGTCGTGACCTCGGCGACCTATGAGGCGCGCGCCAGAGGCGTGCGGGCGGGGATGCCCATGGCGAGGGCCCGTGCGCTGAGCCCCGACGCCGTGATCCTTCCCGGGCATCGGGGGCTCTACTCGCAGTACTCGCGCCGAGTCATGGAGGTGCTGGGCCGGATCACTCCGCGCCTGGAGCAGGTGAGCATCGACGAGGCCTTCCTCGACGTGTCCGGCGCCCGGCGCCTCCTCGGTTCGCCCCTTCAGATCGCCCGCTCCCTGAGGCGGATGATCCGCGACGAGGTGGGGCTCCCCGCATCGGTCGGCATCGCCGCCTCGAAGTCCGTCGCGAAGATCGCCTCATCGAACGCGAAACCTGACGGCCTCCTCCTCGTTCCGGCGGATCGTACGGTCGATTTCCTCCACGGATTGCCCGTCGGGGCGCTCTGGGGCGTCGGATCGGTCGGAGCCGAGCGCCTGGCCCGTGCGGGGATCGACACGATCGGCGACCTCGCCGCGTGCCCGATGGAGCGCTTGAGGAAGCTCGTGGGCGCCGCCTCCGCGCACCACCTCCACGACCTCGCGCGGGGGATCGATCCTCGTCCGGTGGTGACGAGCCGGGAGGAGAAGTCGGTCGGCACCGAGCGGACCTTCGATGAGGACCTGCGCTCGCGGGCCCAGGTCGAGGCCTTCCTCCTGTCGGCCGCGCACGATTGCGCGCGTCGTCTGAGGGCGCAGGGGTGCGTGGCGTGGACGGTCGGTCTGAAGCTCCGCGACCCCTCGTTCACCACGATCACGCGCTCGGTGACGCTTCAAGCGCCGACCGATGTGGGCAGGGAGGTCTTCGCGGCGGCTCGCGCATTGTTCTCGCGCGAGCCGATGCCCCAGGGCGGTGTGCGCCTGTGCGGAGTCCGCTGCGAGGGCCTGCAGTCGCGTGAGGCGGGCGTCGCCGTGCGCCTCGACGACGACGCCCGTCCCCTCGCCTCGGAGCGGGCGATGGATTCGGTGCGCTCGCGCTTCGGCGAAGCCGCCTTGCGTCCGGCGACCCTGCTGGAGGCCCCGGACGCCCGCCGGAGGGATCGCTGATCGCGATCGCGGGATCGGTGCGGGGGCCGAATCGCCCCGGTGCGCCTCGACGCATTACACTGCGAATCGATCTCAGGGAGAGGAGGCGCCGTGGCTCTTTCAGATTACGAGAAGCAGGTGCTCGAGCAGATGGAGGCGGAGTTCCGTCGTGCCGATCCGGAACTCGCGTCCGAGATGGCCAAGGCGGTCGATCCTGACGCTCCTTCGGGATCCTTGTCTCCCCGTCGGATCGCGCTCGGCGCGGTCATCGCGGTCGCGGGGCTCGCGGTCCTCGTCGGCGCCGTGTCCCTGGGCTACTCCCTCTGGTCGATCCTCCTGGGCGTACTCGGCTTCGTCCTCATGGTCCTGGGCGTTTGGCTCGCCGTGTCGACGAAGAAGGCCGAGGGCGGCGCGCCCAAGAACCGTGCGGGCGCCGGCGGCACGGGCGCCTGGGCCCGTTTCATCGAGGATCAGGAGCGGCGCTGGCAGAATCGTCGTCGAGACGACTAGGCCGCCTCCTCCACCACTACACTCCACACGTCCCCGTTCCGCACAGCGGAACGGGGATTTCTCATGCGACGGCCTCTTCATCCCCGTCTCAGCACCCGCCTCCTCCGGGGCGCATGACGATCCCTCACTCGCAGCGAACGGCCGCCGCTCCGACATGACGCGCGATGCGTGAGATTCTTCCCCACAATTCACCACCGCTATCTTTCCTTGTTATTACGCGGATTCTGGGTAGCTTTTCAGTGCCTTTTGCGCGTTGGGCGCTGTCTTGGGGGAATGTTGTGGGGTAAAGTGGGGAAAAGTGTTCCGCAGGGGAAGGCGGTGAGACATGTTCCTCGGTACGTACGAGCCCAAACTCGACGACAAGGGACGCGTCTTCCTGCCCGCCAAGTTCCGCGAGGACATGGAGGGCGGCATCGTCCTCACCCGGGGTCAGGAGCACTGCATCTACGCGTTCCCGGCCTCGCGATTCGACGACATGACGAAGGACCTGCTCACAGCGCCCCTGTCCTCCAAACAGGCGCGCGACTGGATCCGAGTGATGCTGTCGGGCGCGTACAAGGAGGTCCCGGATAAGCAGGGGAGGATCTCCATCCCCGCGGATCTGCGGACCTACGCCGGCCTCGGCCGTGAACTCACCGTCATCGGTGCGGGCTCGCGGGCCGAGATCTGGAACGCCGAGTCCTGGCGCGAGTACCTCGCCGTCCAGGAGGAGGTGTTCTCCCAGACCGCCGAGGAGATCATCCCCGGCATGTTCTGACTCGCAAGGCCCGGTCTCCATCCGGGTTCCGACTTCACTTCCCCGATGTCGGAGCGCGGTGGGGGACCGGGCCCTACGAGCCTCGCTGAAGAAAGGAGCGCAAGTGGACGACACGCGTGCCACGTCCCAACGGCACACCCCCGTGCTCCTCGACGAGTGCCTCGACATGCTGGCCCCCGCCCTCGACGCCCCAAGCGCGCTCCTCGTCGACTGCACACTCGGCATGGGAGGGCACACCGAAGCCGCCCTCAGACGCTTCCCTCGCCTCAGCGTCATCGGCATCGATCGCGATCCGCAGGCCATCGCCCTCGCCTCCGAGCGCCTCCTGCCTTTCGGGGAGCGCTTCCGCGCGGTCCACACGACCTACGACCGCGTCGACGAGGTGGTGGCGCGCCATTCGCCCTCGGGGCTCGCCGACGGCATCCTCATGGACCTCGGCGTCTCCTCACTCCAACTCGACGAAGCCGATCGGGGCTTCTCCTACGCCGCCGATGCCCCGCTCGACATGCGGATGGATCCGACGAAGGGCCCGAGCGCGGCCGATCTCCTCGCGAGCGCCACCGAGGCGGAGATCGCGAAGATCCTGCGCGTCTACGGGGAGGAGCGCTTCGCCTCCCGCATCGCCCGGCGGATCGTGCGCAAGCGCGAAGAGGCCCCCCTCGAACGCACGGGCCAACTCGTCGACATCGTCCGCGACGCGATCCCGGCCCCCGCCAGACGCACCGGGGGCAACCCCTCCAAACGCACCTTCCAGGCTCTTCGCGTCGCCGTCAATGACGAGCTCAGGATCCTGGAGCGCGCCCTTCCCGCAGCGCTGAGTTCGCTCAGGATCGGCGGACGCCTCGTCATCGAGTCCTACCAATCCCTCGAGGACCGTCTGGTGAAAGAGGCCTTCAGAGCCGGATCGACCCTCGACGTGCCGGTGGACCTGCCGATCATCCCCGAATCGGAGGAACCGCCGCTCAAGCTCCTCACCCGCGGCGCCGTCCTCGCTAACGAAGAGGAACGAGCCCGCAACCCCCGATCAGCCTCCGTGCGACTCCGCGGCGTCGAACTCGTCCGCGACTGGAAGGAGCCCTCATGAGCAGCGCAGCAGCTGCGACGCGACCGGCCTCTCGGCCCGAGCGGCTTCGAGCCGAGGTCAGCGAACTCCGAGTCGTCGAAGGCCAGCGGCCCGGCCGTTCCCTCCTCGCCCTCGCCCTCGCGGCGATCCTCGTCATCCTCACCGCGGTGATCGCCTCGATGGTGCTGCACACCAGGATGGCCCAGACGGCCTTCGAGATCCGTGAACAGCAGCTCCAGCTCAACGCCCTGGACGCCGAGGCGTGGAGCATGCAGGCGGTCATCGAAGAAGCGGCCTCTCCCGCCTCCCTCGAAGCGGCGGCGCGGAACGCGGGCATGGTGCCCGCCGGCAAGAGCGGTCTCATCACGCTGTCGACTGGAACGGTCGAGGGCGGGACTCCGGCGAACTGATGGCCCGCAGCAACGCCTCCGCCTCGATCCGACGTTCGCGGGCGATCCTGGCGATCCTCGTGATCCTCCTGTCGGCGTGCGCGCTCCGCCTCGTCGACCTCCAGCTCGTCCAGGGGCCCGAGCTCGCCGCCGAAGGCGAGCAGGTGAGGACCTCCCGCTCCGCGATCGCCGCGAAACGGGGCCAGATCCTCGATGCGACCGGAACGGTCCTGGCCGATTCGATCCTCACCTACGACATCGCGGTGAACCAGGTCAACATCCGTTCCTACATCCACTACGAGACGAAGGAGATCAACGGATCGGAGCAGACGGTCGTCGCGGGGCGGGGCCCCGCCGAGGCCGCCAGGCAGCTCTCCGAACTCCTCGGCGTACCGGAGGCCGAACTCGGCGGTCGGCTCATCGGCGACTCGACCTACACCTATCTCAAACGGAACGTCGACGCGGTGACCTTCCGCAAGATCCGCGCCCTCGACATCTACGGCATCGAATGGGAGGCGGTCTACGAGAGGATCTACCCCAACGGGAACACCGCCGCGCCCCTCATCGGCACCGTGAACGCCGAGGGCGAGGGATCCTCGGGAATCGAGCAGCAGTACGACTCCCTGCTGCAGGGCCTCCCCGGTTCGCAGGCTTTCGAGATCGCCCCCGACGGGGCCGTCATCCCAGGCGGGAAACGCACTCTTGAAGAGCCCCATGACGGCGGAACGGTCTCGCTCACGATTCACACTGATCTGCAGCACCAGGTCCAGGAGCTCCTCGACACCGCGATCACCAACCACGGAGCCGAATGGGGAGCGGTCGTCATCGAGGACGTGAGCACCGGGCAGGTCCTCGTGATGGCCGACTCCTACTCGACGCCGCCCGATAACGCTAATCCGCAGATCGTCCGCGCAGTCCAGTACGCGACCGAACCCGGATCCGTGGGCAAGGTCCTGACGAACGCCGTCGCCCTTGAACAGGGCACTATCACCCCCACCTCGGTCTTCTCGGTCCCCGGCTCGATCAACATGCCGGGCGCGGACGGGCCGATCAACGACTTCCACCAGCACGAGACCTACGAGCGCACGGCGACCGGAATCCTCGTCCAGTCCTCGAACACGGGCACCGTGCAGGTGGGCGATACCGTGAGCGACGAGTCGCGCTACGACATGATGAAGAAGCTCGGCTTCGGCGAGCTGACGGGCATCGAGCTCTCGGGCGAGTCGGCCGGGCTCTTGCGCCCGCCATCGGAATGGGGCGGGCGCGACCGCTACGTCTCGATGTTCGGCCAGTCCTACGCGGTGACGCCCCTCCAGATGGCCTCGATGATGGCGACGATCGGCAACGGGGGCGTGCGCATCAGTCCGCGGATCGTGAAGTCCTGGACGAACGCCGACGGCACCTTCGAAGAGCAGAAGCGCCCCGAACCGGTCCAGGTGATGTCGGCCGACACCGCGAAGAAGGTCCTCACGATGATGGAATCGGTCGTTGCCGATCCGAACGGGACGAACGGGGTGGGCGGCGTCGAGGGCTATCGGGTCGGCCTGAAGACGGGCACGGCCGAGATCGGAGTCGACGGCCAGTCGGGGCTGACGGGCATCGCCTCGACCACGGCGGGGATTATCCCTGCCGATAAGCCAAGATTGGCGATCGCGGTTGTCATCTACAATCCAAAGGTCGCCTATCTGGCGGCCTCGTCCGCGCTGCCCCTCTTCGGGCAAGTCGCGGAGGCAGCCGTGAAGAATCTCGGCATCCCCGCTTCGGCGGAACCGGCGGTCCTCTACCCGTCGGCCCCGCAATGAGCAGGGCGATGCGAACGGCGATGAGCCGTGAAGGGAGAACCGTGGAACGTTCAGCACAGTGGATCGCCGCCTCGACGGGCGGGCGGCTCTTGGGAGCCGATGCGCGTGTCACGGGCCCCTTCGTCACCGATTCGCGCGAGGCCGAGCCCGGATCGTGCTACTTCGCGCGCCGCGGCGAGACGAGCGACGGGCACGATTTCGCTCGAGCCGCAGTGGATGCGGGTGCGGTCGCCCTGGTCGTGGAGCGCCCCGTCGACGTCGAATGCGCGCAGATCCTCGTCGAGGACGCGACCCGTGCGCTGGGCGATCTCGCGCGCGCCCACCTCAGCGATCTGCGCGAGCGCGGCGGCCTCGACGTCATCGCCGTGACGGGGTCGGCGGGGAAGACGACGACGAAGGACCTCCTCTTCCAGATCCTGAGCGCCGACGGGCCGACGGTCGCCCCGAAGCTCTCCTTCAACAACGAAGTCGGACTCCCCCTGACCGTTCTCACGGCGACGCCGAACACCCGGCACATGGTCCTCGAAATGGGGGCCTCCGGACCCGGGCACATCGCCTACCTCACCTCGATCGCAGCCCCGGACGTCGCGA
The DNA here is from genome assembly GCF_050312375.1 of Schaalia sp. Lineage (NCBI taxonomy): Bacteria > Bacillati > Actinomycetota > Actinomycetes > Actinomycetales > Actinomycetaceae > Schaalia > Schaalia sp. Next base: position 9,544 of record NZ_JBNOYB010000095.1, on the reverse strand, counting down.
TCGAACTCATGGTGGGTCACGCCCACCTGGGCGGATTCGGCTCAGTCGAGGGCATCGCGGCCGCGAAGGCCGAGCTCATCGAAGGGGCGAGACCGGGCGCTCCGGTCGTCCTCAACAACGATGATCCGCGCGTTCTCGCGATGTCCGCACTCGCCACCGGCCCGGTGAGGACCTTCTCCGCCGCGGGCGATCCCCAGGCCGATGTCCGCGCCCTCGACGTGACCGCCGACGAGGCCGATCGCGCCCGTTTCACCCTTGTCGCCCCCGAGGGCGAGGCGAAGGTGAGCCTCGGCGTCGTGGGGGTCCACCACGTGGCCAACGCCCTCGCCGCGGCGAGCGGCGCCCTCGCCCTGGGCATCCCCTTCGACGCCGTCGTCACCGCGCTCAACGGCGCGAAGGCACTGTCCCCGCATCGCATGGACCTGCGCGAGCTCACCGTGGAGTCGCACCCGATCACCCTCATCGACGACGCCTACAACGCGAACCTCGATTCGATGCGCGCGGGCTTCGCGGCCCTCGCCGCCATCGGACGCGGGCGCACGAAGATCGCAGTGCTGTCCGAAATGCTCGAACTCGGAGAGGCGAGCGCTCCGACGCACCGCGAGGTCGGCATAATGGCTGCCGAAGCCGGAGTGAACACTCTCATCGTGCTTGGGAACGATGCGCCCTTCTACCTCGAGGGCGCCGGATCCGGAGTGCGCGGAGTCCTGGCCTCAGACGTCGACGACGCGATCCGCGCGGCTCTCGAAGAGCTCGAAGACGATTGCGTCGTCCTCGTCAAGGGCTCGCTCTATTCGTATTCATGGCAGGTGGCTGAAGCACTGCAGGAGAGGGGGGCCTCGCGATGATCGGTCTCATCGCGGCGTTCATTATCGCGATGGCGCTGTCCATCCTCGGAACGCCGGTCCTGATCCGCTTCCTCGTCTCGCACCAGTACGGGCAGTTCATCCGACAGGACGGGCCGACTCAGCACCTCACGAAGCGCGGCACGCCGACGATGGGCGGCCTGGTCATCATCCTCGCCACGGTCATCGCCTGGATGATCGGCTCGACGCTTTCGGGCGCGGGCCCCTCCTGGTCGGGCCTGTGCCTGCTCGTGCTCTTCGTGGGATTGGGACTCATCGGCCTGCTCGACGACGGCATCAAGATCATGCGCCAGCGTTCCCTGGGCCTGCACCCCTCGGGCAAGATCATCGGCCAGATCGCCGTCGCCTCGCTCTTCGCGTGGATGTCGATCGTCGGATCCGACGAGTACGGCCGCACCCCGGGCTCGCTGGCGATCTCAGTGACGCGGCCGAGCGGAGTCACCCTCGCATTCGCGGGCGTCGGCATCGGGATCGCTCTCTACTTCCTGTGGGCCAACTTCATCGTCGCGGCGTGGTCGAACGCCGTGAACCTCACGGACGGCCTCGACGGGCTGGCGACCGGCTGCTCGATCTTCGTCTTCGGCGCCTACACCTTCGTCGCCTACTTCCAGCAGATCCAGTCCTGCGTGGTCCCCAACGGCAACATGACCGCCTGCTACTCGACGCGGGACCCGCTGGATCTCGCGATCTTCTCGACCGCGCTCATCGGCGCGCTCGCAGGATTCCTCTGGTGGAACGCCTCGCCGGCGAGGATCTTCATGGGCGATACGGGCGCGCTCGCCCTCGGGGGCGCGCTCGCCGGAATGTCGATCCTGACGCACACCGAGTTCCTCGCGGTGATGATCGGCGGCTTGTTCGTCGCGGTCATCATGTCCGACGTCATCCAGATCTCGGTGTTCAAGGCGACCCGCAAACGCGTCTTCCGGATGGCTCCGCTCCACCACCACTTCGAGCTCAAGGGCTGGCAGGAAGTGACGATCGTCATCCGCTTCTGGCTGGTCGCCGCGATCTTCGCGATCACGGGCGCGGGTCTCTTCTACGCCGAATGGGCGGCGCAACTGTGAGCACCGCGGTCGCGATCATCGGTTGGGGCCGTTCGGGCCGTTCGGCGGCGCGCGCACTGCTCGCGCGCGGCTACGAGGTCGAGGCCTTCGACCGGAGCGGACCCGCGGTGCCGGATGAGACCGACGGGGCCGTGACGCTTCACATCCACGCCGACCCGGTCGAACTCGCCGATGCGGTCGTGAGCCGCCTGCCCCGCTTCATCGTGGTCTCGCCGGGGATCCCCCCGCACGCCCCGGTCTTCGCCGCCGCTCGACGGGCCGGAATCGAGCTCATCGGGGAGGTCGAACTCGCATGGCGCCTCCAGGAGACGGGCCCTCATGCGGGTCGCCCCTGGCTCGTCGTGACGGGCACGAACGGCAAGACGACGACGGTGGGCATGCTCGGCGCGATCCTGAGGGCGAACGGCGAAGACGCCCTTGAAGTCGGCAACATCGGGACTCCGATCACCGAGGCGATCGATTCGGATGCGCAGGTCTTCGCCGTCGAGATGTCGAGCTTCCAGCTGCACACCGCGCTCACGGTCTCACCGCAGGCCTCCGTGTGCCTGAACGTCGATGCGGATCATCTGGACTGGCACGGGAGCGCACAGGCCTACGCGGCCGACAAGGCGCGGGTCTACGAGCGCACGCAGCTCGCCTGCGTCTACCCGGCGGAGGACCGCTCGGTGGAGCGGATGGTCGAAGAGGCCGACGTCATCGAGGGCGCTCGCGCCATCGGCACGACCCTCGGCGTCCCCGCGGTCTCGCAGCTCGGCATCGTCGAGGACGCCCTCGTCGATCGGGCCTTCCTCGAGAACCGCCGGACCCGCGCCCTTGAACTCGCCCGCCTCGGCGACCTCGAGCCCGCCTACGGCCCCAGTCCCTCTCCGGCGGTGGTCGCCGACGCCCTGGCGGCGGCTGCCCTGGCGCGGGCGCACGGAGCGGCCCCCGAGGCGGTGGCTCGCGGCCTGCGCGACTTCGTCCCGGCGGGACATCGTCGGGCCGTCGTCGCCCGGGCGGCCGACCTCACGTGGATCGACGATTCGAAGGCGACGAATGCGCACGCGGCCCTCGCTTCGCTCGAAGGCGTCCCCGAGGGACGCGCGATCTGGATCTTCGGCGGGGACGCGAAAGGGCAGGACTTCGCTGATCTCGTGACCCGGGCGGCCCCCCGTTTGAGGGGCGTCGTCGTCATCGGCGAGGACCGCGAGCCGGAGGTGTCGGCCCTGAGGGCCTGCGCTCCGCAGGTGCCCTTCGTCGAGGTCGACGGCCACGAGGATTGGATGTTCTCCGTCGTGAATGAGGCGGTCGCGCTGTCCAGGCCGGGCGATACAGTCGTCCTGGCCCCCGCCACCGCATCCTGGGACCAGTTCCGGGATTACGGGGAGCGCGGTCGCGTGTTCGCCGATGCGGTGAAGAGGCTCGCCGAGCAGTGGGGGAGCGCCGATGGCGGCCCTGCCTGATGCGCTCATCCGCCTGAAGCGGGCGATCCCGCGTTTCGAGTTCGGGCGCGAGGAAGAGACACGGGCCGCGATGTCGCCGGTGTCGACCTACTACCTCGTCGTCGTCCCCGCGCTCGTGCTCACGGTGTTCGGCCTGCTCATGGGTTTCTCCGCCCAAGCGGTCACGGCGATCGCCGCGGGTGAGAACCCGTATATCGCCTACCTGCGCCCGCTCATCATCATCGTGGCCGCCGCGGTGATCGCCGCCTTCGTCCACGCCGCGCCCGTCGGGGTGTTCAAGCGCCTCGCCTGGCCCGCCTTCCTCCTCGCGATGATGCTCCAGGTCCTCGTCATCACCCCCTTGGGCAGGTCCGAGGGCGGTAATGCGAACTGGGTGCACATCCCCGGCCTGCCCGTCCTGCTGCAGCCCTCGGAATTCCTCAAGCTCGCCCTCGTCCTCGTGCTGGCGAAGTCGCTCACTCATCCGGGCGCGCGCCTGTCCGACTGGCGGCAGATGGCGGTCAAGGCCGGCGGCCTGACGGCGCTTGCGATCCTCTTCGTCCTCCTGGGGCGGGACATGGGGACTTCCATGATCGTCGTCGCCGCCGCCCTCGGAGCGCTGTGGGTCGCGGGGCTGCCGAAACGCTGGTTCCTCGTCCTCGGAATCGCGATGGTCCCGGTGGGGACCGCCCTCGTCTTCTCGAACCCGACGCGGCTGCGTCGTGTGCTCGCGATCCTCCCGGGAGGCTCCTCCCGCGACCTCTCCGCTCCCGAGCAGATCGATCATTCCCTGTGGGCCTTCGGCTCGGGCGGCCTGTCGGGCCTGGGGCCGGGCGCTTCGCGCGAGAAGTGGAATTACCTCCAGGCGGCGCACACGGACTTCATCTTCGCGATCGTGGGCGAGGAGTTCGGCCTGTTGGGGACGCTCGCGGTGATCATCGCGCTCGGGCTGCTCGTGTGGGGGATGCTGCGAGTCGTCCAATCGAGTGATGATCTCTTCGTGCAGATCGTGTCGGGGGGCGTCGCATCGTGGATCGGCATTCAGGCCGTCGTCAACATCTTCTCGGTGACCGGTATCGGACCGGTCATCGGCGTGCCCCTGCCGCTCGTGTCCTATGGCGGGTCGTCGTTCCTCTTCACGGCGATCGCGATCGGCGTGGTGGCTTCTTTCGCGAGGGCGGAAGCGGGGATGACAATGTGGGGGCGCTTCGATGCGGCGACGCGTCGACGCGACCCCAGGATCGAGCCGAAGCCCAGGCGCGTCTGAGGCTTCGGCGCATCGAGGTAGGAGAATCGTGACGTCCAGGATCGTGGTGGCCGGCGGAGGGACCGCAGGCCACGTGAACCCTCTTCTTGCGACCGCAGTCGAACTGCGGGCTCGCGGCTATCAGGTCGAGGCGCTCGGGACGGAGGAGGGCCTCGAGGCCGATCTCGTCGAGCGCGCCGGTTTCGCCCTCAACGTCATCGAGAAGGTCCCCTTCCCGCGGCGCCCCTCCGCTTCGGCCTTGCGCTTCCCCGCGAAATGGCGCAGGGCGGTCGAGGAATGCGAGAAGGCGATCGAGGGCGCGGCCTGCGTCGTCGGATTCGGCGGATACGTGTCGACTCCCGCCTACAGGGCCGCGAAGCGTCTCGGAGTGCCCGTCGTCATCCACGAGCAGAACGCCCGGCCGGGGCTTGCGAATCGAGTCGGGGCGCGCTTCGCGGAGCTCGTCGCCCTGACCTTCGCGAACACCCCCTTGGAGGCGCGTCGTGGCCGGACGGAGGTCGTGGGGCTCCCGCTCCGGCCCGCGATCCGCGAGCTCGCGCTCGCGCGCAGGACTCCCGAGGATGCGCTGAGGGCGCGCCTTGCGGCGGCCGAGCGCCTCGGGGTCGATCCCGATCGTCGGATCCTCCTGGTCACCGGGGGGTCCTTGGGTGCGCTCGCCATCAATGAGGCCGTGTGTCGGGCCGCGAAGGCGCTTCCCGAGGGCGCCGCCGTCGTCCACCTGACTGGTCGGGGGAAGGACGCCCCCGTTCGGGCCGCAGTCGAGGCCGCCGGCGTCTCCGATCGCTGGCTCGTCCTCGACTACCTGCGGACCATGGAGGATGCGCTGGCGGTGGCGGATCTCGTCCTGTGCCGTTCGGGGGCCGGGACGGTCGCGGAGATGACCGCTCTGGGCCTTCCCTGCGTCTACGCCCCCCTGCCGATCGGGAACGGTGAGCAGCGGCTCAACGCCCATGATCACGTGGCCTCGGGCGGCGCCCTGCTCATCCCCGACGCCCAGCTCGATGCCCGTGCCGTCGAGACGCGGGTTTTCGCGCTTCTCGCCTCCCCGGAGCTGGACGCGATGGCCCGGGCCTCGCGCGGTCTCGGGCGGGTCGACGCCGCAGCGGACTTCAGCGCGCTCATTGAAGAGGTGATCGGATGATGAACGGCTCGAACAGCGCCGCCCCCGTCGAAGGGCGCTTCCACTTCATCGGCATCGGCGGAGCGGGGATGTCGGTCGTGGCCGAGCTGCTCGCGAGCAGGGGAGCGCGCGTGTCGGGCTCCGATCGTTCCGCCTCGGCGGTGCTCGATCGCCTCGGAGGGCTGGGGATCGAGGTCCACGCGGGCCACGATGCCGTCCACGTCCCGCTCGATGCGACCGTGGTCGTGTCGACGGCGATCCGGGAGTCGAATCCGGAGCTCGCGGTCGCGCGCCGACGCGGGCAGCGCGTCATCCACCGTTCGCAGGCGCTCGCCCTGGCCGCGTCCGGCATGCGCTTCATCGGCGTCGCCGGCGCCCACGGGAAGACGACCACTTCGGGCATGCTCGCCGTGGCGCTGCGCGAGGCGGGCGAGGATCCCTCGGTCGCCGTCGGGGGGATCGTCCCGCAGTTCGGATCGGGAGCGCATCTGGGGTCGGGGGACGTCTTCGTCGCCGAGGCCGATGAGTCCGACGGCTCCTTCCTCAACTACGCGCCCTCGATCGAGGTCGTCACGAATGTCGAGCCGGATCATCTCGACCGTTATGGGAGCGCCCGGGCCTTCGAGGAGATCTTCGTCGAGTTCTCGCGGCGCCTGGTGCCGGGCGGCTTGCTCGTGTGCTGCGCCGAGGATCCCGGTGCTGCGCGCCTGGCCGAGGCCGCGGGCGGTGAGGGGACTCGGGTGCTCACCTACGGCCGTCCGCGCGAGTGCGGGCGCGTCCCGGATGTCGCGATCACGGATGTGGCCTCCTCGCCCGAGGGCGTGAGCGCGACCCTCACGGGGGCCGGGGGCGCGGTGCGCCTCGAGCTCGCGGTGCCGGGCGTTCACAACATCCTCAATGCGACGGCCGCGTGGATCGCGGGGGTGGAGTGCGGTGTCGGGGCTGAGACGATGGCGCGCTGCCTCGCCGCTTTCGGGGGGACTTCGAGGCGCTTCGAACTGCGGGGGAGCGTGGGGGCGCGCAGGGTCTTCGACGACTACGCGCATCATCCGACCGAGGTGGCGGCTGCGATTGCGCAGGCGCGCGTCGTCGCGGGGCCGGGCGAGGTCGTCGTGGTGTTCCAGCCGCACCTGTTTTCGCGGACGCGGATTTTCGCCGCTGATTTCGCTCGTGCTCTGGCTGCGGCGGATCACGTGGTCCTCACCGACATCTACGCCGCGAGGGAGGATCCCGAGCCGGGTGTGACCGCCGCGCTCATCTCGGATGCGATCGAGGGCGCGCGCTTCATTCCGGACATGCGCGAAGCCGCCCGCCTGGCGGCTCGGATGTGCTCCGAGGGCGGTCTCGTGGTGACCATGGGCGCCGGTTCGATCACCGAGTGCGCTCCGGACGTCCTCGACGAGTGGCGTACTCAGGCGGGTCACGAGTGAAGCCGCCCGCCCCCCGACGTCCCGCCGCTCCGCCCTCGGGGTCCGAGCGCCCCGGATCGCGGGAGCAGGAGGCGCTGCGTGCGAAAGCGGTGAGCCCCGCCGCCGGGTCCGCGAAGCCGGCCCGGGCCGCGTCGCCGAAGGACCTCGCCCGGCCGATCGGCCAGGCCGATGCGGCGGCCGTGCTCGGCCCCGTCTCGGAGCCGACGGACTTCCTCAAACGGCGCGAGGAGAGGCGGCGCGCGAAGCGCTCCTACTTCCTCAAGACGGCGCTGATCGCTCTTGCCGGCGCGTCGATGGTCGCGGGGCTGGCGTGGGTGCTCCTCTTCTCCTCGGTCTTCGCCCTGGATCCGGGGCGTGTCGCCGTCGAGGGGGCTCAGTCGGGATTGATCTCCGAGGAGGAGGCGAGGGCCGCGGCCGCCCCCTATGCGGGGACCCCCCTCCCCAGGGTCCCGACCGGGGCGATCGCGTCCGAGATCGCGAAGCTCCCCCCCGTTTCGACGGTCGAGGTGAAGCGGCGCTGGCCGACCGGCCTCGATATCGCGCTGGCTCTGCGCGAGCCGGCGATGATCGAGGGGGCCGAGGGCGCCTATCGGCTCGTCGACTCGGGCGGCGTGTCCTTCGCGCCCGCCGAGCCGCTCCCCGAGGGCCTGCCCTACGTCGTGCTGCCCGAGGAGGACAAGCGCCAGGATGCGGCTGAAGACGTCCTCGCTGTCTGGGCGGCGTGCTCCGATTCCCTCAAAGCGCGCATCGGGTGGATGAGCGCCGACGGTCTGACCGTGTCCTTCACGATCGACACCGGCGCGACGGTCAAATGGGGGACGGTCGACGATTCCGCCCTGAAGGCGCGCGTCGTCGAGGTCCTCATCGCTCAACGGGGCGCGTCGGTGTACGACGTGTCGGCGCCGGCCCATCCGGTGACCGTGTAGGGGAGTGCGACTCGCCCGCGTGTCCGCTTGATGGAAGGCGATTCCGTCCCTACTTTTCTCCCGGACATGAGCAGGTTGAAGCTCAACCTTCAACCTGAGGGTGAGGGTCTTCTTCGCAAGGGAGTACATTCAATGGCGGCACCGCAGAACCACCTCGCAGTGATCAAGGTCGTCGGCGTCGGCGGCGGCGGCGTCAACGCCGTGAACCGCATGATCGAAGTCGGCCTCAAGGGGGTCGAGTTCATCGCGGTGAACACCGACGCGCAGGCCCTCCTCATGTCGGATGCGGAGACGAAGCTCGACATCGGGCGCGACCTCACTCACGGCCTCGGCGCGGGCGCGGATCCGAACGTCGGCCGCAAGGCCGCGGAGGACCACATCGACGAGATCACCGAATCCCTCGAAGGCGCCGACATGGTCTTCGTGACCGCCGGTGAAGGCGGCGGTACGGGCACCGGCGCGGCTCCCGTCGTGGCGAAGATCGCGCGCGAAGCCGGAGCCCTCACAGTCGGCGTCGTCACCCGCCCCTTCTCCTTCGAGGGCAACCGGCGGGCCGCTCAGGCCGAGACCGGTGTCGAAACCCTCCGCGACGAGGTCGATACCCTGATCGTCATCCCGAACGACCGCCTGCTCGAGATCTCCGACACGAACATCTCGGTCCTCGAGGCCTTCCGTGCGGCCGATCAGGTCCTCCTGTCGGGCGTTCAGGGCATCACCGAGCTCATCACGACGCCGGGCCTCATCAACGTCGACTTCAACGACGTGAAGTCCGTGATGAAGGACGCCGGATCGGCGCTCATGGGCATCGGCGCGGCCACGGGCGAGGATCGTGCTCTTCGCGCCGTCGAGACCGCGATCTCCTCCCCGCTCCTCGAGGCCTCGATCGACGGCGCGCACGGCGTGCTCATGTTCTTCCAGGGCGGTTCGAACCTCGGCCTCCAGGAGATCTTCCAGTCCTCGCAGCTCGTGCGCGAAGCGGCCCACCCGGAGGCGAACATCATCTTCGGCAATGTCATCGACGACGCCCTCGGCGATGAGATCCGCGTGACGATCATCGCCGCCGGCTTCGACGAGCCGACCGACCGCGCCATCGCGGGGATCGCCCCCGCCGCCTCGGCGCCCGCCGCCCAGACCCCGAAGGCCGTTCCGTCCCAGGCCCCGGCTCCGGCGGCCCCCGCTGCGCCACCCGCGCCGACTCCCACTCGCCGTCCCCTCGGGGAGGTCCCGAAGGCCCAGCACAGGGCGGTCGTGGAGGTCCCCACCCGCACGGGCGCGATCCCGGTCGCGACGCGCCGCGTCGAGGAGCCCGTGCGCGAGGAGGACCAGTCGCTCGAGGTCCCCAGGATCTTCGACGAGGACGACCAGGCCTCCGACCTCGATATCCCCGACTTCCTGCGCTGATCCCGTGTTCACGCTTTCCGGTGCCCGGGTCCGTCTCGTCGAGGAGAGA
>NZ_JBNOYB010000094.1:0-13671 GCF_050312375.1 Schaalia sp. | reverse complement strand
GCTCTCTGCGGCGAGCAGCGGCGCTCGACCCGCCCCGTGCGTCGAGGGTGCTCGTACTCGACGACGCGTGGTGCTCCCCGCGTAGGCCGACCCGCCCCGTGCATCGAGGGCGCTCGAGACGCGCATGTGGAAACCGAGTTGAAGAAAGCGAGTTTCTTCCTTGGTGTCGACCCAGGTCGTCGCCCCAGCCCCGCCCTCGTGCCGGAAACCCTGAAATCGCGGACAAAATCCCTCGCCACCTGCGCTGATAGAGGCGCGCGCGGACGTAGACTTATGCCGATCCACAGGGCGGGAACGGGCGAAGGAGCCCCCGCCGAACACGGAGGCGACGGCCCGATGACGAGGAGGTCATACGGATGAGCGACGAAGCTGCGAAGACCGGCAAGGAGAATGTCGGACGCGAATGGCTGATCCCCTACGGACTCCTCTACACCGGCCAGAACCTCGCATGGTCCGGCCCCGTCCAAGTCCTCATCGCCGTCCAAGTCCTCGCGTTCCGCCCGGAGGACAAGGAGACCTCCTTCGCCCTCCTCATGACCATCGGCGGCGTCTGCCAAGTCATCGGATCCCTCCTGGGCGGAGTCCTCTCCGACCGGACGCGATCACGATGGGGAAAGAGACTGCCCTGGATCCTCATCGGCAACGCAGTCGCAGCCGCCTGCCTCGTCGTCCAAGCCTTCGCGCCCTCGTATGCGCTGCTCTTCGCAACCTGGTCCATCTTCCAGATCTTCCTCGCGATCGCCGGATCTTCAACCCTCTCACTGCCCCCGGACGCCGTGCCGAGGCGCCAATTCGGCCTCGTCTCCGGAGTGCAAGGCGCGACCTACACGCTCGGCGTCGTCGGAGGAACCCTCATCGCGGCCCTGGCCGGGGTCGAGCTCGGCTACCTGATCTCCGCCGGCGTCGTCGTCCTCGCCGTCGGAGTCTTCGCGGCCTCCGGGGCGTGGAAGCGCGGCCTCGTCGGCACCGGATCAACCACCGACATGCTCCTCGCCGAGGGCGAGGAATCCCTCGCGAAGGGGTACTCCGACTTCATCTGGGTCTTCATCGCCCGCTTCGCCATCAACCTCGGCAACTACGTCGCCCTCTTCTACCTCCTCTACTTCCTGCGCGACCGCATCAAAGTCGCGGATCCGGAAACGGGGGTCCTCATCCTCACCGGCGTCTACGCCCTCTTCGTCATCGTCTCGACGATCATCGGCGGCATGTGGTCGGACAGGGCCGGGCGCCGCAAGCCCTTCTACCTCGCCGCGGGAGTCGGCATCGCCCTCGCCTGCGTCCTCATGGCCATCGCCACCACCTTCCCCGCGGCGATCGCCGGCGCGATCATGCTCGGACTCGTCTGGGGTCTGTTCACCGCGGTCGACCAGGCCCTCGTCAACTCCGTCCTGCCCGTGCCCGACAAGCGCGCCAGGGACGTGGGCGTCATGACCGTCGCCATCGCGGCCGCGAACATCGCCTCCCCGCTCTTCGCCGCCTTCTGCCTCGGGCACCTCGGAGGCTACCCCGGCCTCTACCTCGCCTCGGGAGCCCTGGTCCTCGTCGGATCGCTCGCGATCCTCCCCGTACGCTCCGTCCGCTGAGCGCGGCGACGAGGGCGGGGCGCAGCCGACGACACCGCCGAGGAGAAGAGCCCGCCTCTCACGACCCCCCGCCGAGCAGCGTCGCGAGGTGGACGCCCCGGCGCCCGGCCAACTGAGCCGCCTGCGTACGGCATGAGAAACCGTCCGCGAGATAGACCGCGTCGGGGTGCTCCTCGAGCGCGGGCAGGAGCGACTGGCCGGCGACAGCCGCCGACACCTCGTAGTGCCCCTTCTCCATGCCGAAATTCCCCGCGAGCCCGCAGCAGCCCGACAATTCGGTGACGCTCGCGCCGAGGCGCGTGAGGAGCGCGCGATCGGCCGCCCAGCCCATCACCGAGTAGTGGTGGCAGTGCGGCTGCGCCACGACCTCCACCCCCGACAGATCCGGCAGCGACAGCTCGTCCTCGGGAACCAGTGCGAGAAGCTCGGCCAGCGTGAACGTCCTGCCCGACACGAGGGCCGAGCGCGGATCATCGGGAAGAAGATCGAGGAGATCATCCCTCAGCACGGCCGTGCACGAGGGCTCCACGCCCACGATCGGGATCCCGTTCGCCGCGAAAGGAGCGAGCGCCCCGAGCAGCTTCCCGAGCCGCTTCTTCGCCCCGGCGAGCTGCCCGGTCGTGATCCACGTGAGCCCGCAGCACACATCCGAAGCCACGATGACCGCGAAGCCATTCGCCTCCAGCAGCTCCACGAGGGCGCGGGCGCCGGTGTCATCGAGCGTCTGCGAGAAGGAATCCGCCCACACGAGCACATAGGGGCGCCCCTGCGGATCCCGGGGTCCGAAGCCGCCCGCAGTCGTCGACGGAGCCGCGCCCTCGGCCGCCGAAGCACCGCCCTCGGCGAGGGGAGGCGCGGGGGCGACGGAGCCGCGGCGCCTCGCCCACCTCTCAAAAGTACCCGACTGCAAAGGAAGCATCGGCCGACGGGCATCGAGGCCGATGAGGGAGAAGACCGCTCGCCTCAGCGCCCCGACGCCGAGCAGCGCGTTAGCGATCCCGGCCGCGCCCGGGATCCTCGCCGACAGGCGCGTCCACCGCGGCAGCATTCCGAGCGCGTAATGCGACAGGGGGCGCAAGCGGCCCCGATACCGGCGGAAGAAGGCCTCCGAACGGTACTTCGCCATGTCGACGCCCGCCGGACAATCCGAGGAGCACGCCTTGCACGCGAGGCACAGGTCGAGCGCCTCGAGGACCTCCGGCGACGCGATCGACGCGACAAGGGCACCGTTCGCCGCCTCCTGCAAGGTGCGCGCACGCCCGCGGGTCACGTCCTTCTCATCCTTCGTCGCCTTCCAACTCGGACACATGAAGGCGCCGGAGACGCCCGCCCGGCACTTGCCCACCCCCGTGCAGCGATGGATCGCATTCGCGAAATCGCCGTGATCCTCGCGGAAGGCGAAGCCGCCCGCAGCGGGCAGACTGCGCGAGGCCGGGCGGCGGAGGAAGTCATCGACGAGATCGACACCGGGCTGCGGGTCGGGGACGAGCTCCCAATCGATCCTCTCACCCGGCAGGATCCACAAATCGGGTCGAATCCCCGCCGCCATCGCACGTCTGAGCGACCCGCGAGAAGTCGCCAACACCGGGGTGATCGGCGAGGCCAGCACCCCCGGATTGAGGAGGTTATCCGGGTCGAAGAGATGCTTGACCTGCCCGAAGAGGTCGAGCATCTCACGCGAGTACATGAAGCGGAGGAGCTCGGTGCGCGCCCGTCCATCCCCGTGCTCGCCCGACACCGAACCCCCGTGAGAGGCGCAGCACGCCGCCGCCCGCTTGAGGAAACGATACGAATGCTCCACGCCCTCGTCCGTGTCGAGCGGCATGTCGAGGCGCACGTGGACGCAGCCGTCGCCGAAATGCCCGTAGAGGAGCCCGTCGATGTCGAACTCCTTCATGAGGGCGGTGAAATCGCGCAGGTAGGCGCCGAGATTCGCAGGCGGCACAGCCGCGTCCTCGAAACCGGGCCACCCCTGCTCATTGCCCTTCCCCGTCGCCGGATCATACGGGGTCCTCCCGCCCAGACCGGCGCCGTCGGCCCGGATCCGCCACAGCCGCGCAGCATCGTCACCGGGCGGATAGATCCCGACCGCCTCCGTGTGCGCCGAGTCAGCGAGCGCCCGAGCCCGCTCGAGAGAATCCTCCGGGGAATCGCCCCCGACCTCGCACATCATCCAGCCCTCGCCCTCGGGCAGCTCGGGAACGGCTCCGGGGCCGTTGTGGCGGCGAACGACGTCGACGAGCCGGGAATCCAGGCCCTCCACGGCGAGGGGCCGGTGCTCGAGGAGGGCGGGGACGTCATCTGCGGCCCGGATCATGTCGGGATAGCCCAGGACCACGAGGACCGGGGAAGCGGGGACCGGCACGAGCCGCACGGTGATCGACAGGACCGTGACGAGCGTGCCCTCGGTGCCGACGAGCATCGCCGCGAGATTCCGATGCCCCTCCGGAGTGAGGTGCTCGAGCGAGTAGCCGGACACCTGGCGGCCGAAAGTGCCGAGCTCGGTGCGGATGATCGCGAGATGCTCGTCGATCAGGGCGGCGAGGCCGGGGACTTCGGGAAGCTCCGGGTCGTGCTCGCGCCGCGCGGTGAAGCGGCGGCCGAGGCCGTCCACGCAGTCGAGCTCGACGATGTTGTCGGCCGTTCTGCCCCACGCGGTCGCATGGGGCCCGCAGGCGTTGTTCCCCACCATTCCGGCGACCGTCGCCCTGTTCTGGCTCGAAGGATCGGGACCGAAGCGCAGGCCGTAGGGGGCGGCCGCCGCCTGGAGGGTCGCCGCGATGCAGCCCGGCTCGACCACGGCCGTGCGCGCTTCAGGGTCGATCGACACGACCCTGTTGAGGTGACGCGCGGATTCGAGGACGATGCCCGGGCCGATCGCATTGCCCGAGCAGGAGGTCCCGCCTCCCCGGTTCGTCACCGGGATGCCGTGCGCGCGCGCGAGTTCGAGGGTCGTGAGGATGTCCTCGGTCGAAGCGGGGAAGACGACGGCGAGCGGCGGGATCCGGTAGAGGCCCGCATCGCTCGAATAGCGTGCGCGCGTGCCCCTCGTCGCGTCGAGCTCGCCTTCGAGGCGCTCGGCGAGGGCGTCGAGGAAGGGGCGGGCCCGCTCGTCGCTGAAAGGATCGGCAGGTGAAGCGGCTTGAAGCGTCGACGTTCCGTTGACGGGGGCGGGATCCACCGGCGCACCGCTGTGCGACGCGCGAAGTCCGATCATTTCCGAGGCGAATTCAACGCTCATGTCCCGATCTTTCCACGTGTCGCGCCGATCGACCCGGGACGTCCAGGGTGCAGGCGCGGGTTTCATGCGCGCAACTGTGGAACAATGGGGCGAGCGTGTGCGGTGAGTGGAAGGACGGCCGGTGGCCCTTTTCGAGTTCGAAGACGGACGGCTCGTCCCCGCGCAGTTCGGACGGCCCGTCCCGTCGGGCATCACCGCTGAGATCATCGACGCGATCTGCTCGCAGGTCCTCGAGATCGTGTCGCGCCCTCTGTTCCCCATCACCTGGAACGACATCGTCCGGACCCAGGACGCCGGGGAGGCGCCCAGGCTCACCGCCCTCGATGCGACGGGGCAGGTCGTCTCCGTCGAGGTCGTCCCGCGTCTCGACTCCGATACGCTCATCACCTCCCTCTCGCGGCTCGCCGACGCCGCGGCCCTGTCGTGGTCCGATCTCGCCCGTGAGTACGAGGGCGGTGTCGACGCCTTCAAAGCGGGGTGGTTGCTCTTCCGCGACTCGATGCCGCCCTCCCCCGGGGCGGGTCCCCGACTCGTCATGGTCGTGGGGGCGATCGATCCGCAGGTCCGGCCCGCGCTCGACGTCCTGTCCACTTCGGGCGTGGAAGTGCATGAGGTGAATCTGCGCCGCATGTCCAACGGCCGGACCTTCCTCGAGGTCGCCCCCGTGGGGCCGCGCCTCTACGGGCACGCGCCCCAGGTCCTCATCGGCCAGGCGGCCGCCGTCCAGGAGATCGAGGCCCGCCAGAAGAAGAAGGAGGTCGGCGCGTTCGCCGCGGAGCCGGCCCCTGGAGCAGCCCCCGGCCCTTCGGATCCGATTCCGTCTCATCCCGGGCCTGAGTCTGCATCCGGGCCTGAACCCGAACCCCAGACCGAGCCCCGGCCCCGGCTCGAGCCCGCTGAACCGGAGGTCCCGTCTGACATCCTCCGCGCCCGCGAACAGGGGATCCCCCTGCTCGCCAACGATGCCGAGGGATTGAAGGTCCTCGCCCAGATCATCGGGGAGGAGGTCCCACTGGTCGCGCATCCGGATTGCCACGCGCCGGACGGCCTGATCCTCGGCCGCGATGGGCTCGTCCGATCGACCGGTTGGGTGTGGGCCTCCCTTCATGACCTCGAACAGGCGGCGCCCGCCCTCGTCCCCGCGTGGGAGCACCTGCGCATCAACGACCTCAGAGGCCCTTCGCTCGCGGAATCCGTTGCCGAGATCAACAGGGAGATCGCGCGCGAATACGCGCACGCCCCCGCAGGCGCATCGAGCCGCAGGCACGCGCGCGACTGACCCCTTCCCGGCGGGTCCTCACCCCCTGCGCCGAGGGCCCGGAAGGAGGGTCTTCGAGAGGATCTTCTGGGGCCCTCGCGCGCCGGCACCGTACCGTGCGGGCGCCGTCCGGCGCCGCATTCAAGACCCCGTCCGGCGCCTAGCTGATGAAAGCGCCGATCCAGCGCCGCATCGTCGAGAACACCTCGGCGCGCACACCGGGATCGGAGAGGAAGAGGTCGTGCTTTCCCGGGAAACGCGCGATCGTCACCTGATCCGAGAGATTCGACGAACGCGCGGCGACGATGTCGACGTCGAGGACGACGTCGGAGCTGAACACCCGGGGCGACCACTCCTCCTCCGTGTAAGAGGCCTTCGACACCATCGAGAGCACCGGGCAATCCAGATGCGCCTCGGACTCGATGATCTCGTGACCGGCCATGATGGCCTCCAGCCACTTCGCGGGCACCGGATAGGAGCCCGGGCGCTTCCACTCGAGGGCGTATTCCCAGCCCTTCACAGCGGGATCGCCCTCGAAGCCCTTCAATTCCGGGGGGAGCGGCAGGCCCGAACCCGCCCACCCGTCCCTGAGCGAGCGCGCGTAATGATCGGGCCCGGAGCCGAGCGGCACCTCCCAATGCGGGTTCCGTTGGGCGATCCTGCCCAGAACCGGCTGCATGGCCGGGCGCAGATTCGCCATGGTCTGCATCTCGAGCCACGCCGAATTGAGGATGAGGCCGGCGGCGGCGCCCGGGTGACGATGCGACCACACGGTCGCGATCAGGCCGCCGGTCGAATGGGCGACGAGGATGAGCGGAAGGTCGCCCTGCTCGGTGCGGATGATGTCCAGGGCCTCGCCGATCTCCTCGTCGTAGACGCTGATGTCGTCAACGTAGCCGATCGACTGCCAGGGGCGCAGTGAGCGCCCGTATTTGCGCAGGTCCAGGGCGTAGAAGGCGGAGCCCGCCTCCGCCATTGAACGCGCGAGTTCGGTCTGGAAGAAGTAGTCGTTGCGGCCGTGCAGATAGAGGGCGGCCGAGGTCGGGAAGGCCTTGGCCTCCGGGCCCGCGAGCGGATCGCGGTGGGGGAGGTAGCGGATGAGGGTGGCGACGGCCTCGCCCTCCTCATCGGGCAGGAGGGGGATCGTCCTCGACTCGTAGGCGCTGCCGAGGATGTCTTCGCGCCATTCGTCTTCGGGCGCGGGACCGGCCGGTCCCCAGGGGGCCAGGACGTCGATCTGCGGGGCCGAGGGGGCCTCGCCCTCGTGGTCGAGGGGTGAGGATGTGGCTGCGGGTTCATTCGGCCGATCGGTCATGACCCGAGTGTAGTGAATCCGCCCCGCCCTCGACTCCCACTGCTTGCTTCGCGTCGGTTTTCGACAGATTCCTGTGAAAACGGGGCGTGAAGCAGGCAGCGGGACGAGGAGCGGCGGAGAGCGGCGGAATCAGCCGACGGTGCGGGGATCAGCCGACGGTGCGGATCGGCCCGCGTTCGGCGAGGACCCAGGCGAGGGGGATCGAGACGATCGGGACGACGAGCGCGATGATGAGGATCGCGGCTTCGAGCGCTCCGCTGGCGGCGGACGTCGACACGGAGGCGAGCACCATCCCGCAGTCGAACAGCCATGCGACGTAGACGCCGATCGCGACGACACCGCCCCTCGCCCGTCCGACGCGGAAGGCATGGCCGATCACCGAGCCGATGGCGCCGACTCCGAGCAGTGCGAGGAAGAGCGCAAGGGCCTCGAGGGGGACGAGGGCCCCGGAACCCGCATCGAATGCGGAGCGCCCGCCGAGGGCGTGAGCGATTCCGAGCCCATCGGATCCGGGGATCGTCGAGCGGCCGACGGCCCAGACCGCTGCGGCGATGAAGGTGTACACGAGGTGGACCGTCCACGAGACCCGGTTCTGGAGTCTCAGGCCCGCACCGGCGAGGGCGGTCGAGGCCGTCGACTCGGCGGCCTCGATGATCCGCGCGATGACCAGGAAGATCGCCCAGGTGAAGGCCCAGTTGAGGGGGATGCCCTGCAGAAGCTCCGTGAAGTCGACGGGCTCATTGACGAAGGCGGCGATGAGTGCACCGGTGGCGAGGTTCGCGCCGGAGACGCCGATGACGAGGGGCCAGGCGAAGCGGGTCTCGGCGAAGGACGCGGCGATGAGGGCGCGTGCGGGCGCGCGGAGCGCGGTGGGGCGGGTCCGTTGGGTGCTCATGTCACTTCTCCTTGGAGATGAGGGAGACGAAGGCGTCCTGGAAGGACAGCGGCTGGATCTCGATGCCGCGGGCGCGCGCGGCATCGACCAGTGCGCGGGAGTGGCCGGTGATGCGGAGCTCGGCGAGGCGCCCGAGGGGCCGTTCCTCGAGGATCTGGACCTCCGCTTCGGCCCTGAGGAGTTCGCGGATCGCCTGCGGGTCGCCGACGAGGGCGAGCACCGCCGATCTGAGCTCCTCGGCGGGCATCGCGTTCAGGATGCGCCCCCGGTCGAGGACGACGACGCGCTCGATGAGGGATTCGAGCTCGGACACGAGGTGGCTCGAGATGAGGATCGTGCGTCCGCCCTCGGACTGGGCCGACACGGCGATGATCTCCTCGGCGAGGGCGAGGCGCGTCGGAACGTCGAGGTTGGCGAAGGGCTCGTCGAGCAGTGTGATCGGGGCTCCTGCGGCGAGTGCGAGGCAGCTGGTGAATACGCTGCGCTGGCCGAGTGAGCGGCGGCCGAGTGAGCCCTTGAGGGACAGGGCAAAACGCTCGGCGAGTCGTGCGAAGGTCGTTTCATCCCAGGTGGGGCGCAGGCGCGCGTAGCGCAGTGCGCTCTTCGCGCTCGTCGATTGGAGGTCTCGGTCGTCGCCGACGTAGAGGCAGTGGGCGACGAGGTCTTCGCGCGTCGCCGCTTCGCCTTCGAGGAGGATCGTGCCGGATTCGGGTGCGAGGCGTCCGCCGATGGTCTTGAAGAGAGTGGTCTTGCCGGAGCCGTTCGGGCCGATGACTCCGGTGATCGAGCCGGTGCGAAGCTCGAGGCTCAGGTCGTTGAGGGCCCTCGAGTGCTGGCCGGGGTAGGCGTGGCTGAGGGAATCAATGCGGATCATCGGTGCTCCTCGGAGTCGTGCGCGCGTGAGGCGGCGAGCGTGCGGATGGCGTTGACGAGTTCCTCGGGGTCGAGGCCGAGGGCGAGCGCCTCTTCGACGAGCGGGGTGAGGCGCGCGTCGATGAAGTCGCTGCGGCGTTGCGCGATGAGTCGCGCGTGGGCGCCGTGGGCGATGAACATGCCGATGCCGCGTCGTTTGACGAGGAGCCCGTCGTCGACGAGGGCGGAGAAGGCCTTCGCCGCGGTCGCGGGGTTGATGCGGTAGGTCGTCGCGTATTGGGTCGTCGACATCACCTGGTCGCCGTCGAGGAGATCGCCGATGAGGATCCTGCGGCGGATGTCCTCGGCGATCTGGATGTAGATCGGGGTCGTGGCGTCAAGGTCCATGCGACACCTCCTCTCTGGTTCATTACATGACTAATGAACCAGAGGGCCTGAGGATTGTCAAGAGGGATTCATCGGGAGCGCCCGTGCGCCGAGCTTGGAAGAAGGCGAATGCGTTGCGGTCATGCCTTCAGCGGGGTCGGAGATGGATGCTTTCGACGGAGAAAGGTGATGACCTCGACGCAGAAAGGTGATGACCTCGGCGGAAGGGGGTCAGCGGGCGAACATCGAGGCGCGCGAGGGGATGCGGTGCCGGAGGAATTCGTCGAGGAGCGCGGTGAGCTGGTCGCCCTCGATGAGGAAGCCGTCGTGCCCGTGATCGGAGTGGATCTCGCGGTAGTAGGCGCCCTTGATCCCGTCGGCCATCTGCCAGACCTGCTCGGGGTAGAAGAGGCGGTCGGAGTCGACGGCGACGACGAGGGTCTGCGCGGTGACGCGCGCGAGCGCCTCCTTCACCCCGCCGCGGTCGCGGCCGATGTCGTGGGAGAGCATGGAGCGCGAGAGCGCGACGTAGGAACCCGCATCGAAACGGCGGACGATCTTCTCGCCGTGGTAGTCGAGGTAGGACTCGACGGCGAGGCGCCCTCCGTGCAGCGGATCCTCCTCGCGCTGGGGGAGGCGCCCGAAACGGGTGTCGAGCTCGGCGGGGGAGCGGTAGGTCGTGTGGGCGATCTGGCGGGCGAGGGCGAGGCCCCGGGTCGGCCCCTCGGGGGCGTCGTGGTAATCGCCCCCGTTCCATGCGGGGTCGAGCTCGATCGCGCGGATCTGCGTGTGGGCCCAGGCGGCCTGTTCGGCCGTCGTCTGGGCACCTGATGCGACGACGATGAGCCGGGCGAGGCGGTCGGGGAAGGAGACCGCCCACTCGATCGCGCGGTGCCCGCCGAGCGAAGCGCCGATCACGAGGCTCCAGACCTCGACGCCGAGGAGCTCGGCGAGCCGGGCCTCCGCCCGCACCTGATCGCGCGTCGACACGACCGGGAAGCGGGACCCCCAGGGCGCGCCGTCGGGGGCCGGGGAGGAGGGGCCGGTCGAGCCCTGGCAGCCGCCGAGGACGTTCACCGCGACGACGTAGTGCGTCTCGGTGTCGATGATCCTGCCCGGGCCGACGATCTGCGGCCACCATCCCGGCGTCGGCTGGCCGGGGCCTGCCTCGCCGAGGACGTGCGCGTCGCCCGTGAGGGCGTGGAGGACGAGGACGGCATTGGACTTCGCGGCGTCGAGTTCGCCCCAGGTCTCGTAGGCGAGGCGCACCCCCGGCAGCACCGCGCCGTTCTCCAGGCGCAGGTCGCCCAGGTCGGCGAAGCGGCGCTCGCCGACGGGATCGCCCTCCTTCCAGGCGCCGCTCACCGGGGCGGGGGAAGTGGAGTCGCTCGCGGACATGGCGGGCCTTTCGCGTCGGCGGGTGCGGGGACGAGGGCGGGGCGACTGTTCGCACCGAGGGGCGGGGGCGGGCGAGCCCGCCCCCGGGGTCTCAATCGGCGTTGACGGACTTCGCCGCGGCGAAGCCGATCTCGAGGTCGGCGAGGATGTCGTCGATGTGCTCGATGCCGATGGAGAGCCGCACCGTCCCGGGCTCGATGCCCGCCGCCTTGAGCTCGGCGGGCGTGAGCTGGGAGTGGGTCGTTGAGGCCGGGTGGATGACGAGCGACTTCGCGTCGCCGATGTTCGCCACCGTCGGGAGGAGCTGGAGCGAATCGGCGAAGGCCTTGCCCGCTGCGGCCCCGCCCTCGATGACGAAGGAGAGGAGGCCGCCGGCGCCGCGGGGCGCGTACTTGAGCTGGAGCTCGTGGTAGGGCGAGGATTCGAGGCTGGCGTAGGAGACGGAGACGACCTGCGGGTGGGCCTCGAGGTGCTTCGCGACGGCGAGGGCGTTGTCCACGTGGCGTTCGACGCGCAGGGAGAGGGTCTGGATGCCCTGCTCGATGAGGAAGGCGTTGAAGGGGGAGGTGACGGCGCCCAGGTCGCGGTTGATGAGGGTCTGGATCCTCAGGAGGAAGGCGAGGTTCGCGCCGAGCGCGCCGTCGACGCCGAGGTCCCTGGCGAAGACGAGGCCGTGGTAGGACTCGTCGGGCGTGTTGAAGAGGGGGAAGCGTTCGGGCTGGGAGGCGAAATCGAAGTTGCCGGAGTCGATGACGGCGCCGGCGATGGCGGCGCCGTGGCCTCCGAGGTACTTCGTCGCCGAGTGGACGACGATGTCGGCTCCCCATTCGATCGGGCGGACGAGGTAGGGGGTGGCGACCGTGTTGTCGATGATGAGCGGGACTCCGACCTCGTGCGCGACGGCGGCGATGGGCTCGATGTCGAAGATGTCGCCCTGAGGGTTGGGGATGGTCTCCCCGTAGAAGGCGATGGTCTTCTCGTCGGCGAGAGCCCTCCACTGTTCGGGATCGCGGGGGTCGGCGACGAAGCGGGCCTCGATGCCGAGGCGGCCGAGCGTCGTCTTGAGGAGGGTGACCGAGCCGCCGTAGAGGGAGGGGGAGGCGATGACGTTGTTGCCGGCGGTGCCGAGCGCGAGGATCGTGAGCGCCGATGCGGATTGGCCCGAGGCGACGAGGAGTCCGCCGACCCCGCCCTCGAGGGCCGCGATGCGGTTGGCGACGGCGTCGGTCGTCGGATTGGTGAGGCGCGTGTAGATCGGTCCGAGCTCGTTGAGGGCGAAACGGGCTGCGGCCTGGTCGGCGTTCTCGAAGGCGTAGGAGGAGGTCGCGTAGATCGGCAGGGCGGTCGCGCCGGTTGCGGGATCGCGATCCCAGGCGGCGTGGATCTGCTTGGTCTCGAACTTCCAGTCGGTGGCGTTGGTCGAGGTCATGGGGTGCTCCAGTCTGATCGTGAGTGGAGCGGGGAGCGCGCGCCAAAACGGCGGCCCGGTGTCGAGCCCGGTCTCCCCGCGAGGATGCGGCGTGGCCGCGGGGCTGGGGTTCTCGACTGCGCGTCGGCGCGGGTCGCGTGCGCTGGGTCAGCGGCCGACGTGCAGTCGGCTCGGCATTCGCTTGCTCATGGGGGAGAGCCTAGGGGGGAGAGGTGCGATGGGGGAGGCGGGCCGCGATGCGGACGCTTGTGACATCCGTTGCTCGGCCCGTGTCCGCTTCCGGTCAGCGGCTCCGGTGAGGCTTCTCGGGGCCGAGGGCGGTCCTCGTGAATGATCGGGGGTGGGCGGCATCATGTGGTGGATGTGGTGGATGTTGCATATGTGACGACTGATGATCACAGTGAAACCTGTTGCATGTTGCTATTCGAGTGACTAGTCTCGCCGGAAGGCGCACCGTTTTCGCGGTGCGCGCCCCTTGGCCCCGACGACAGGTGGAGCAGTGCCCATTCCGATCACGCGGACGAAGTCCCGGCGAATCGCCCTCGCCGCCATCCTCGCGACTGCGGCCCTCGTCGCCCCCAATCTCGCATTCGCCGCGACCTCGGAAGCCGATATCGCCCGGGCGAAAGCCGAAGAAGAAGCGGCGAAGATGTCGGTCGCCCAGATCGAGGTGCGACTGGCCTCCGTCGCCTCCGATGCGGAAGCCGCGCGCCGGGCCGCTCAGATCGCGGCCGAGGAGCTCAACGTCGCGAGCGTCGCGCTCGACGAGGCGAAGGCGACCGCGGCATCGGCCCAGAAGGACGCTGACAAAGCCCTCGCCGACTTCAACGAGGGCAAGAAGGAGATCGCCTCCGTCGCCCAGACGGCCTACCGCGAGGGGGCTGCGACTCTCGACACCCTCGCCCCCTACCTCAACGCCGACGGCCTGAGGACCGTCGAGACGAAGCAGACCTCGATCGCGACCTTCTCCCACTCCGCCGACGCGAAGATGCAGCGCGTCGCCGCACTCGAACAGGTCGCCTCCGTCATGCAGAAGGCGGCCGACGAGGCGGTCGCCGCTCAGGAGAGTGCCACGCAGAAGGTGGCTGAACGCGCACAAGCCGCCGAGAACGCCGCCCGCGATGCACTCACCCTGGAGGAGACGACTGCTGCGGAGAAGGAGGCGTACATCGCCGAACTTGCCAAGAAGCAGAACACGACCGTCGAACTCATCCAGGCCCGTGCGGCCGAATTGGAAGCGCAGCGCCAGGCCGCGGCTGAAGCCGCCGCCCGCGCAGCCGCGGAGCGCGCGGCGCAGCAGGCGGCCGCTAGGT
>NZ_JBNOYB010000093.1:0-13018 GCF_050312375.1 Schaalia sp. | reverse complement strand
GGTGCTCTCCGTCCCGCGCTGTCCCGACCGCTGATCCCGCGGCGCGTCAGGAGCTCCGTCTCCTCATTCCGGGGAGGATGAGCCCGCGCCGCCTGGCGAGCAGGAGGACGATGATCGCGCACGCCAGGCAGACGACGACCGCACTGAGGGATCCTTCGAAGCCCATGTCCCCGCCCGTGAGCGCGGCAGGCCCATCGATGGAGGCGGAGAGGAGGCCGATGCCGCCCGAGCCCGTCCCGGAGACGTCGGAGGAGAAGACCCCGCCCTGAACGAAGTTCCAAGCCGCATGGACGCCGATGACGAGCCACAGACGCCTCGTCAGGATGAAACACGCTCCGAGGAGCAGGCCCGCTTCGAGTGCGATCGCGACGGCGCCCATGAGCGTCGCCTCGGGGTTGATGAAGTGGACGCCTCCGAACAGCACTGAAGTCAGGCCGAGGGCCCACCATGTTCCGATCCGATGCTCGAGGATGCGGAGCAGCAAGCCGCGGAAGAGGATCTCCTCGGCGACGCCGGCCATGATCGACAGCCCGGCGAAACCGAAAAGGGCGGCGCGGGCGTTGAAGCCGACCACCCGGTATGCGCCCGCGAGCGCGGCGGCGCCGACGACCGCGCACATGAGGGCCGTTCCGATGAGGACTCCTGCGCCGAGTTCGCAAAGAGCCCCTCGGCGGGCGAATTCCAACGGACTTCGCTCGGCGATGAAGCGCATGAGGAGCAGATAGCCGCCGAGGGCGAGGAGGGCGCCGATCACCCCTCCGACTCCCGTTCCGGTATCGCCGCCGATCATCTGAGCGAGGAGGGCGCCGAGGCCCTCCGCGACGATGAAGACGACGAGGCCGAGGATCACCTGAAGGATGGGACGACGTCCGATCCGCTCGATCATGAGGTCTGAGGAATCCGGGCGATGCTGATTGCGAGGTGCTGAAACAGCCATATTTCGATTATCCCTCCGTTTCCCCTTGGATCCCCCGCCCCTGAATCCCTCGGCGGGCCGCCTCCGCGTCATGCTCGCGCCCATCATTCGGATGCCCGTAGCGCGAATCGCTTCAGACGTTCTATTCTCGCTGCCATGACGTCGTTCAACGCCCGCTCGTGGTGGTGGCTCTCCTTCTAGGCGAGCCCCTTCGACGTCGTACCCGAAATTCAGCTCGCCGATGATGGCGGGCTGTTCGCGCATCCGGGCCCGCCTCGACCCCGACCAGGAGGAACCCGATGACCGCCGAACCCCTCTCCCCCCGCACCGAGCCCGCAGGGGCCGCCCCGACCGCGAACCGCCTTCCCACCGGCCAGATCGACGGCCTGCCCGAGGCTCCCGTCCGCGACACGATCCTCCCCGCCTACTTCGGGCGCTTCGGCGGCCAGGAAGTGCCCGAAATGCTCTTCCCCGCCCTCGACGAGCTCGAGGCCGCCTACGCGGAGGCGATGAACGACCCCGCGTTCCACGAGGAGCTCGACTTCTTGCGCCGGACCTATCTCGGTCGCGAAACCCCGATCTACGAATGCCGCAACCTCCCCGTCGAGGGCGGGGCGCGCATCATCCTCAAGCGCGAGGACCTCGCCCACGGCGGTGCGCACAAGGGCAATAACGTCCTCGGGCAGGCGCTCCTCGCCAAGCGCATGGGCAAGAAGCGCCTCATCGCCGAGACCGGGGCCGGACAGCACGGCACTGCGACCGCGATGGTCGCCGCCCTCATGGGCATGGAGTGCACGATCTACATGGGCGCCCACGACGTCGCCCGGCAGAAGCCCAACGTCGAGCGCATGGAGCTCATGGGCGCGAGCGTCGTCCCCGTGACGCGCGGCTCGGCCGGCCTCAAGGACGCGATCGACGAGGCGCTCGAGGAATGGTGCACGCGTCTTGAGGACACCTTCTACCTCCTCGGCTCGGCGACCGGGCCCCACCCCTTCCCCACGATCGTCCGTGAATTCCAGTCGGTGATCTCCCTCGAGTCGCGCGCGCAGATGCTCGAGCGCTACGGCCGCCTGCCCGACGCGGTCATCGCGGCCGTCGGCGGAGGCTCGAACGCGATCGGCGCCTTCGCCCACTATCTCGATGATCCCGAGGTCGCGCTCATCGGCGTCGAACCGGCGGGCAGGGGGCTGGACACGGATGAGCACGGCGCGCCGATCTGCGCGGGCCGCATCGGCTCCCTCCACGGGATGCGCTCCTTCGTCATGCTCTCCGACGAGGGCGAAGTCCTCCCCTCGCACTCGATCTCCGCGGGTCTCGACTACCCCTCGGTCGGCCCCGAGCACGCGATGCTCGCCGAATCGGGCCGCGTCTCCTATGTCGGCATCACGGATGAGGAGGCGCTCGAGGCCTTCGCGCTCCTGTCGCGCAGCGAGGGGATCATCCCCGCGATGGAGTCCTCGCACGCCCTCGCGCACGCCCTGAAGATCGCGCGGGAGAACGCGGCGAAGGGAGTGCCCGCCGACGAGCAGCCCCTCCTCCTGGTCAATCTGTCGGGGCGGGGCGACAAGGACATGGAACAGGTCGCCGATCGTCTCTGATCGCCGAGGCCGGGGCGCCGGGTCGGGATGCGGTCCTGCCGATTGAGGTCCGCACCCGATCCGGCGCACACTGCTCCTATGGACGAGTTGAGGATCGAGCCGGGGCCGGGCATCCCGAAGGGTCTCGTCGTGCCCGCGACCGAACTCGTCGAACGCTTCTCGCACTCCTCGGGGCCCGGCGGCCAGGGGGTCAACACCTCGGATTCGCGCGTGCAACTCGCTTTCGACGTGGCGGCGAGCTCCGCCCTCGATGATCGCCTGCGCGAGCGCGCGCTGAACAACCTCGCCGGGCGGCTGAACGGCACGCTCCTCGTCGTCAGCGCCTCCGAGCACCGCTCGCAGTTCGCGAACCGGAAGGCGGCGCGCGAACGCCTCGCCGCCCTGCTCCGCACGGCCCTCGCCCCCGAGACCCCCAGACGCGCGACGAGGCCGACGCGCGCGTCGAGACTGCGCCGACTCGCGGCCAAGCGGATGCGCGCCGAACTCAAGGCGCAGCGGCGCCGCCCGAACGTGGACTAGGCCCTCCCAGGGTCGGAGCTGTCCTCGTCTCGCGGCGGGGCACCGGATTCGACCTCGACGCCGATCGAGGATTGCGCCTCCTGCTCGAGGGCGTAGGGCGCCTCGCCGTACTGGGCGATCTGCCCGATCGCGGTGAACGCCGCCGAGGCAGACCGTGCCGAACGCTTCCTCCAGTAGATCCACCCTTTGGATTCGGCCCAGACCCCGAGCCGGTCGATGCCGAGGAGGACTCCGACTCCGAGCACCGCGATCCCCACGACCTCCAAGACCGGCACGGGGTTCAGGCCTTCCGAGCGACCAGGGTGTTCGAGGCCTGGGCGAGCGGCCGGACGATCATCGAGTCGATGTTGACGTGCGAGGGCCTCGTCAGCGTCCAGACGATGGCGTCCGCGATGTCCTCCGCGACAAGGGGTTCCGCCACGCCCTCGTACACCTTCGCGGCGGCCTCCTCGGAGCCGAGCCGGTTGAGTGAGAACTCCGGGGTCTTCACCATCCCGGGGGCGATCTCGATGATGCGCACCGGCTCTCCGACGAGCTCGAGGCGCAAGGTGTTGGCGATGATCCGCTCGGCGTGCTTCGCGGCGACGTAGCCCCCGCCGCCCGGGTAGGTGTCATGAGCGGCGGTCGAGGTGAGGAAGACGATGTCCCCGCCGCGCTCGCGCATGCCCGGCAGGAAGGCGCGCGAGGTCAGGAGCGCCGTCATCGTATTGCGCTCGTACATGGCGATCCACCTCGCAGGATCGGCATCGGCGATCCTGTCGACCCCGAGCGCGCCGCCCGCGTTGTTCACGAGCGCATCGACCGGGCCTTCTTCGAGCACCTCGCGGGCCATCTCCTCCACCGCGCGCCCGTCGCTGAGGTCGGCCGCGATGTAGCCGCATCCGGTCTCGTCCGCAAGGCGCGACAGCCGGTCCTCGCGCCGGGCGACGGCGATGACGTCCCAGCCGATCGCGCGCAGCGCCCGCACGGTCGCCTCCCCGATTCCGGTGGAGGCCCCGGTGACGACGGCGCGGCGAATGGTTCCAGTCATGGTTGATCTCCTATCGGGTCTGCGCTCTCGGGCGCTGCCTGCGCGTCCAGGGTATGCGCATGCGCCACGGCCCGCTTCTCGGCCCGCCTCTTGCGGCTCCTCCGCACGAGGAACCAGATGAGGACGCCCAGGGGGACGAGAAGGAGCAGCCAGGGCAGGATCATGATGAGGATGAAGGCGATGACGTCGATCCCGTCGAGGAAGGTGTTCCACGAGCGCTCCCAGATGGATTCGGTCACCGAGGGGAGCGCGGAGGTGGAACGCAAGCGGAGGTCGAGCGTGGAGAAGGCGACCCTATCCGCGTACCAGGCGCGCTGGGCGTTGAGGCCGTCGAGCTCGGCCTGACGGCTGGTGAGCTCACGTTCGGCCTCCAGGAGATCCGCCGTGTACTGGGCCGTTTTCATCAGTTCGCTCAGCCGCCCGATCGAGGTCTCGAGGGCGCTCGCCCTGGCATCGAGGTCGGCGACTTCCGCACCGACATCGGTGGCCGAGGTCGATTCCGTCGTGACATCGCCGAGTTTCTTGATCTCGTCGAGGACGCGGTCGAAGGCGTCGGCGGGGATCTTCAGGGTCGCATACGCCGTGGGCGCATCCGCGTAGGCGGAGAACTCGGTGGTTGCGACGCTGCCTCCGGCGCCGGTCACGATGCCGGAGGCCGCTTCGAGCGCCGAGCGGGGATCCTTGACATCGATGTCGAGCTGTCCGGTGACGATGACGACCGGGGCGACTGCGGGTGAAGGCTCTGCGGGCGAGGCCTCATCAGTCGCGGCCAGCGGCGACGCCTCCTGCGACTTGGCGGAATCCGCAGATGCCTCGATCCCCTGGCGCGCGTATCCGGTTTCCGCGGGCGGGAAACCGTCCGAGGCGGCGCATCCCGATGCTCCGGCGGCGAGCAGCAGAGCGAGAACGGCGGCACGTGAGAACTTCCGGGGTGTCATTGCTCCTCCTCGAGCTCAACGGTGGGCCCCATTCTTCCGTGTCTGCGCAGGGCGCGGAAGCTCTTCGCCTCATTGAGACCGAATCGAGGCCGGTCCCGCCCGTCTGCGTCCGATGGGTCCCGCCTCGTCTCCGCCCGATACGCGACGAGCAGGGGCGCCGCTTCCCGAATCGACGGGAGGCGGCGCCCCTGCTCTCATGCGCCTCCGGTCTCGGCGAAGCGCTTCGGCGAGACCGCGGCTCAGTGGAGCCCGTAGGCCCTGTGGATCAGCCAGATCGGGTGGACGACGTTCGCACCGGTGGCGGTGCGCAGCTGCCAGCGGCAGGTCTCCGTGTCGCAGGCCGCGAGTTCGATGTTCACCTGCTTGATGAAGTCGAAGACGGGCTTGCCCACGGCCTGGGCGATGTCGTACTTCTCCTTCTTCATGCCGTAGGTCCCCGCGATGCCGCAGCAGGGCTGGTTGGACTCCTCGACGGTGATACCCGGGATGAGTTCCATGAGCTCGACGGCGGGCAGGCCCAGGCCCTGGGACTTGAGCTGGCAGGGCGCGTGATACGGGATCGTCGCGTCGATGCGCTGGAAGTCCAGGTCGAGTTCGCCCTTCTCGTGCAGGTGCATGAGGAATTCGCAGATGTCCCACATGCGTGAGCCGACGTCCTCGAGCTCGGGCGTATCCATCTCGAGGATCTCGTGGGCCTCGTGGCGGAGCATGCCCGCGCATGAACCGGAGGCCGAGATGATCGGGGCGTCGCGATTGGCCTTGCGCAGGTCGTTGGTCAGCTTCGACACGTACTTGCGCGATTCGTCGTACAGGCCGTTGGACTGCAGGGCGAGGCCGCAGCAGCCGTGCGGGGGGACGAGGACTTCGTAGCCGAGGTGCTCGAGGACCTGCACGGAGTGGATCGAGGTCTCGACCTCGAAGTACTGGCCCGCGCATCCGTGGAAGAAGATGACCTGCCCCCTGGTGCCGGCCTGGGGAAGCGGGGTGTGCTTCTTGAACCAGCCTTCGAAGGTCCGACCGGCGGCGCGCGGCATGGGGGCCGAGCGGTGCACGCCGATGACCTTCTCCATGGCGATGCGGATCGGTTTGACGTCGA
Organism: Schaalia sp.; assembly: GCF_050312375.1. Taxonomy (NCBI): domain Bacteria; kingdom Bacillati; phylum Actinomycetota; class Actinomycetes; order Actinomycetales; family Actinomycetaceae; genus Schaalia; species Schaalia sp. Next base: position 6,921 of record NZ_JBNOYB010000093.1, on the reverse strand, counting down.
GGGCCCAGTTCGCGATCGGCGCGACGGGCGTCATGACGGTGCCGATGAATCCCGTGCGGCCGATGAGGTGGTCGCGCAGCGGGATGCCCTTCTCCTTCTTCATGTCGGTCCGGGCGTGGTGGATCATCTCGGTGACCTTGACGCCCTGCGGGCATACGAGCGTGCAGGTGCCGCAGGATGAGCAGTAGTCGATCGAGGAGTCGACGATGCGCCCCTCCTTGCGGTAGCGCTCGGCCTGCGGGCCGGAGTACTTGGGTCCGGGGAAGAGGTCGGTGACCCTCATGACCGGGCATTGGGTTTCGCAGATCGTGCACTTCACGCAGGAGTCGAGGCTGGCGCGGAGGCCGAAGTCCTCATCGGCGAGGCCGAGAACGTTCGCTGCTTCGATGGTCATTTGAGGCTCCCGAGGATCTGGTCGGCGGCGCGCAGAGCGGAGGCGAGGGCGATGCCCTCCCCCGACTTCTCGCGCCAGCGGGTCGCTCCGGCGAGGTTCCCGCCGGCCGCGTAGACGTTGGAGTAGACGGGCGACTTCCCGGCGCCGAGGGGGTGCATGTCGTCATCGACCTCGAGCCCGGCGAGGAAGACCGGCTGGTCGCTCCCCCAGAAGTCCCCGTGGAGGAGCTGTCCCTCGGCCGCGAGGACGGGGAGTCCGAGGATGGTCTCGGAGAGGGTTCCGTAGGAGTCCATGTCGAGCGCGCCGGATTCGAAGCCGCCGCCGGCGAGGACGACGTTCTTCGTTTCGATGCGCGTCGGGCGCCCGGCAGTCGAGATCGTCACGGCCCTCACGACCCCGTCCTCGGCCTCCACGCCGGTGACGGCGGAGCCGAGGATGAAGCGCGCCTCCTTCTTGACGAAGGCGGTGAGCGCCTGATTGAGGCGCATGCCGGGGATCGAGGGCGGTTGCATCGGAATCTCGAAGACCTCGTGCCCGAGCCGATCGGCGATGTCCCTCCAGGCGCCCGGATCGTTGAGGCCGAGGACCGCGGGCAGGCCCACGATCTCGCCCTCGTTGAGGTGCGGTTTGATCGCCGCGACGAAATGGGCGCGCATGGCGGGGTCGTCGAGGGCGCGCGCGTGGTTCGTCCCGGTGGTGTCGACCTCGTCCTTGCGGATCTCGACGTCGACGATGATCGAGCGCGCCATGATGGGCTCGCCATCGGGGCCGGGCTGGCGCGAGAGGTTCTCGGCGATGAGCGTCGGGTAGAAGTCCTTGAGGCGGCGCAGGCCGACGATCGCGTAGGAGCGCCCCGCCCGCGCGATGCCGGCCGCCATCGACGGCTGGTAGAGACAAGTCGGGCGGAGCGCGCCCAGGGCGGTCGGGAGGAGCACGTTCGCGTGCGGGTCGCCGAGGAGGAGCTCGGGGCCGAGGACCTCCTTGAGCCATGCGGCCGCTTCGCCGACGAATTCGGGGGTGAAGTGCGTGTAGGGGTGAGTCGGCCGCGTCGAGACGTGCTCGCTGATCGCTCCGAGCGGATCCTCGACGCGCGCTTCGGAGTACCCGAGCACGTCGATCGTCCCCTGGGAGAGCTGGAGTCCGCCGAGGCCCTTGGTGACGAGGGTGACCTTCGCTCCGCCGCGGGCAAGGCGGAGGGTGGCGGCGAGGCCTGCGAGGCCCGCGCCGATGACGACCGCGTCTCTCATCGGACGTCCTCCTTCACGGTGTCGAGTTCTTCGCTCGGGAGGTGCTCGACGTCGAGCGCTCCCTCGTGGATCCAGTTGTCGAGGGCGGTCTGGCGCAGCTGCTTGCCGTAGACGATCGGCCACAGGCCGATCCAGCGGTTCTTCAAGAAGGTCCGGAAGAGCTCATTGGCCTTCACCGAGTCGATGTCGCCGCGCTCGTGGGCGATGCCGGTGGCGCGCTGCGAGCAGAAGCCGCCCTGGCAGGGGCCCATGCCGAGTCGGACTTGACGGCGCACGTCGTCGAGCTGCCCACCGGGCAGGAGATCCATCGTGGTCTCGAGCATCCTGCGGGTGACGAGTTCGCATTCGCAGATGATCTGGTCGTGGCTCGGGGCCGCGTTGTCGTGCTCGACGGATTCGAGGCGGTGCCCGATCGTGTAGAGGCGATGATCCGAGGCCGCGGGAACGGCTTCGGCGGCGGTGCGGCACTCGCGCTTCTCGCCCATTTCATCGCACATGATGTCGACGATGCGCTCGGCCATGAGGCGGTAGGTCGTGAGCTTGCCGCCGGCGATGGTGAGCAGGCCCGAGACGCCGTCGCGCGACTTGTGGTCGATGACGCTCATGCCGCGGGCCATGTGCCGGGTGTCGGTGGCGGCGACTCGCGAATCCTTGACGAGGGGGCGCGCTCCCGCCCAGGCGTGGAGCGGGCGGGCCTTGCGGAAGCCGGGGATCATCGCTTCGCCGGCGTCGAGCATCTGCTGGACCTGGTCGGCGGGAATGGCGAGCTTGTCGGGGTCGTCGGCCTTGAGGTCGGTGGTGCCGATGATGCAGACCGGGTGATCCGGCACGATGATGTCGCCATCGGCGGGCCATATGCAGCGGTTGAGGACCGTCTGGGTGAGGCGGAAGTTCATCGCGACCATGATGCCGGCGCCGGGAACGACGTCGACGCCGTGGCAGTCGGCCAGGGCGGCGATCTGTCCGGCCCAGGGGCCGCCGCAGTTGAGCACGAAGGAGCACTCGATGCGCACGTCCTCGCCCGTGCGCAGATCGTGCGCGACGACCGCGGAGACGGCGTCGCCCTCGCGCTCGATGTTCGTCACCTTGTGGTAGGTGAGCACGTGCGCGCCGTAGGCCTGCGCGGAGCGGATGGCGCCCCAGACCATCTGCCAGCCGTCGACCGAGCCGTCGAGGACTTCGAAGGCGCGTTTGAGGTTCGGATCGAGCCGGGGTTCGCGCTTGAGGGCCTCGGCGACCGAGATCTCCTGCGCGGGCACCTTGGCGGCGGCTGCGCGCTCGAGGAACTTGTCCGCGTACTCCTCGTCGTCCTGGGAGGTCACGACGAAGAGTCCGCCGGTGTCCTCCACGGCGTTGGCGTTGATCTTCTTGACGATGAGGTTCTCCTCGGCGCATTCGGTGGCCGATTCCGGGTCGGATGCGATGTAGCGCCCGCCCGAGTGGAGGAGCCCGTGGAAGCGGCCCGATGTCCCCTGCGCGATGTCGTATCGTTCGACGAGCACGGCCCTGAAACCGCGCATCGCGACGTCGCGGACGACGCCTGCGCCGGTCGAGCCGCCGCCGATGACGACAACGTCGGTGTTGATCGTCTTCACCCTAGTTCCCTTCGAGAGTCTGAAGTCGGGCACGGCCGCGCCGGCCCCTTCGCCTCTCCAATAGTGCCGTCTGAGATGCCTCCTGATCGTATTGTTCAGGCGCGTTGCACATATGTGCATCAGCTCCCGAAGCCCTTCTACCCATTCGCACCCGAAAGGCCCGAAATCCACCGGAATCCCCTCGTTTTCACCCGAATTGCAGACCTCACATCTTGCGAAAATGCCGCTGCCTGCGCCCTTCTATAGAGTGGTCGGCATGACCGACGAGATCCGCGCCCGAGTCCTCGACCCCGCAAGCATCGACCCCGCCGTCCGCCCGCAGGACGACTTCTACCGTTCCATCAACGGTCGATGGATCCGCGAACACGTGATCCCCGCCGACCGGCCCATCGACGGCGCCTTCCACGCTCTGCGGGACCTGTCCGAGGAACGCGGACGCCAGATCGCCCAAGACGCCGCCGCGGGCGCCCTCGATGATGCGGACGCCCCGCTCATCGCGAGCCTGTGGACGGCCTTCATGGACGAGGCCGGGGTCGAGGCCGAGGGCCTCGACCCGCTGCGCCCCTCCTTCGACCTCATCGACTCCGCCGCCCGGAACGGCGAACTCGATGCGCTCAGCGGCCGCCTCATGGCCGAGGGCACGGGTTCCTTCTTCGGCGCCTACGTCGGCACCCACCCCCACGATTCGGACGTCAGGATGCTCACCTTCGTCCAGTCCGGCATCGGCCTGCCCGACGAGTCCTACTACCGCGAAGACGACTACGCCGACATCCGCGAGGCCTACGCCGTCCACCTCGAGCGCCTCCTCGCACTCGCCGGACTCGCTCCGGATCCGGCGCGAGCCGCACGCGCCCTCATGTCCCTGGAGACCCGCTTCGCCTCCCATCACCGCGACTCGGTGTCCAACCGGGACCCGCTGCTCTCCGACAATCAGATGACCTGGAGCGAGCTCGTCGCGCTCGCGCCCGGATTCGACTGGGACGCCTGGGCCGCCTCCGCAGGACTCAGCATCGCGCCCACCGCCCTCGTCAACGTCGACCAGCCCGACTTCCTCGCCGCGGCCGCCGCGATCTGGGCCGACACGCCCGAAACCGAACGCGCCCTGTTCCTCAAGACATCGCTCCTCGACGCGCGGGCCTCCCTGCTCTCCTCCCCCTTCGTCGAGGAGAACTTCGACTTCTACGGGCGCACCCTGTCGGGCACCCGCCAGCTCCGCCCGCGCTGGAAGCGCGCCCTCGGACTCATCGAGTCCCTCGCGGGCGAATCCCTCGGCAGGGTCTGGGTGGCCCGCCACTTCCCGCCCGAGTCGAAGGAGCGCATGGACGCCCTCGTCACGGAGCTCCTCGCCGCCTACGACCGCGCCATCCGCGAGTGCGCGTGGATGGGGGAGAAGACCAAGGCCAAGGCCCTGGCCAAGCTCGCGACCTTCCGCCCCAAGATCGGCTACCCGCCGAAGTGGCGCGACATGTCCGGCCTCGATCTCAGCGGCGCCGAGACACTCGTCGACATCGTCGCAGCGGCCCGCTCCTTCGAGACGCAGCGCGAGTTCTCCCGCTTGAACGAACCCGTCGACCGCGAGGAATGGCTCATGACGCCGCAGACGGTCAACGCCTACTACAACCCCCCGCTCAACGAGATCGTCTTCCCCGCGGCGATCCTCCAACCGCCCTTCTTCGACCCGCAGGCCGATGACGCCGTGAACTTCGGGGCGATCGGCGCGGTCATCGGCCACGAGATCGGCCACGGATTCGACGACCAGGGATCGCGCTTCGACGCCGCGGGCAACCTGGAGAACTGGTGGGACGAGGACGACCGCGCGCGCTTCGAGGAGCTCACCGCGGCCCTCATCGCGCAGTACGACGTCCTCACGCCCAAGGACCTGGCGGGCCAGGACGCGCCGACCGTCAACGGCGCGCTCACGGTCGGTGAGAACATCGGCGACCTCGCGGGCCTGACGATCGCGTGGAGCGCTTGGGCGAAGGTCCTCGAGCGGATGGGCCTGACTCCCGAAACCGCTCCCGTCATCGACGGCCTGACCGGCCCCGAAAGGTTCTTCACCGCATGGGCCAGGGCCTGGCGCACCGCATCGCGGCCCGAGTTCGCGCGCCAGATGCTCGCGGTCGACCCCCACTCCCCCGCCGAGTTCCGCTGCAACCAGGTCCTGCGCAATATCGACGCATTCCACGCCGCCTACTCCACGGCCGAAGGCGACGGGATGTTCCTGCCGCGAAGCGAGCGCGTCCGGATCTGGTGACCCGGGAAAACCGGCCGAGGTGCAAGAAAACGGCCGGAATGCGAAAATGCGCTCGACGCTTATCCGCGAATGCCCCCATCCGCCAGTGAAAGGTACCCCATGCCCGGCCTCAACCTCACACGTGAAGAAGCCTCCTCCCGCTCTCAGATCGTCGAGGTCCTTCACTACGACATCGAGCTGGACCTCACCACCGGCGACACCGACTTCCGCTCACGGACCCGCATCGAGTTCACCGCGGAGCCGGGCTCGTCGACCTTCGCCGACCTCGTGTCGGCCAATGTCCATTCGATCCGCCTCAACGGCGAGGAGCTCGGGGTCGGAATCCACCAGGACCACCGGATCGCGCTGACGGATCTGGCCGAGCGCAACGTGCTGGAGGTCGACGCGGACTGCCAGTACATGCACACGGGCGAGGGCCTGCACCGCTTCACCGACCCGGCCGACGGGAAGGACTACTGCTACTCCCAGTTCGAAGTGCCCGACGCCCGCCGCGTCTACACGACCTTCGAGCAGCCCGACCTCAAGGCGACCTTCACCTTCACCGTGACGGCCCCCGCGGGGTGGAAGGTCTTCTCGAACGCGCCGACGCCCGAGCCCGAGACTGCGGGCGACGCGCTCATCTACCGTTTCGCGCAGACCGAGCGCATGTCGACCTACATCACCGCGATCGTCGCCGGCCCCTACGAGGGCGTGACCGATTCCCTCGTCTCGACCGACGGCAGGACGATCGACCTGGGCGTGTACTGCCGCGCCTCGCTCCTCGAGCACCTCGACGCGGAGCGCATCATCGATACGACGCGCAAGGGCTTCGACTTCTTCGAGAAGCAGTACGGCATCGCCTACCCCTTCACGAAGTACGACCAGATCTTCGTCCCCGAGTACAACGCGGGAGCGATGGAGAACGCGGGCTGCGTGACCTTCCGCGACGCCTACGTGTTCCGCACCCGCCCGACCGAGGCCCAGCTCGAGACCCGCGCGAACACGATCCTCCATGAGCTCGCCCACATGTGGTTCGGCGACCTCGTGACGATGAAGTGGTGGAACGACCTGTGGCTCAACGAGTCTTTCGCTGAGTTCATGTCGACTCTGGCAGCTGCTGAGAACACCCGCTTTGCACCGGAAGCTTGGGCTACCTTCGCAGCTTCAGAGAAGACCTGGGCCTACAACCAGGATCAGCTCTCATCTACCCACCCCATTGTTGCCCCGATTCGTGACCTGCAGGATGTTCAGGTCAACTTCGACGGCATCACCTACGCTAAGGGCGCTTCTGTGCTGCGTCAGCTGGTGGCCTGGGTAGGGCAGGATAACTTTATGGCCGCCCTCAAGGTCTACTTCGAGAAGCATGCCTACGGCAACACCGTGCTCGATGACCTGCTCGATGAGCTAGAGGCGACGAGCGGACGCGACGTGCGCACCTGGTCTAAGCTCTGG
>NZ_JBNOYB010000092.1:0-17620 GCF_050312375.1 Schaalia sp. | reverse complement strand
AGCTTTCGCCTGAACCGCCGGGCCTCACGCCGTCTCATCGCGAGTGCGGCGAGGGCGTGCTCATCGCGCTCGTGCATCAGCGCCTCATCGTGCTCGCCGTCTCATCGCGCCTCCTCGCGCCGGGAGATCCTCCAGCGCTCGACCTCGGCCTGATCGTCCCAGAACTCCCGGTAGGTGCCGTCCGTCTCGTAGAGCTCCTCGTGCCCGCCGATCGCCTCGATCCTCCCGTCGCGCAGGACGACGATGCGGTCGGCCCTGCGGATGGTCGAGAGGCGGTGGGCGATGACGAGGACCGTGCGGCCCTTCGAGAGCTCGGAGAGCGCCCTCGTCACCGAGGCCTCGTTGACGCCGTCGAGGGCGCTCGTCACCTCGTCGAGGAGGAGGACCGGCGCGTCCTTGAGGAAGGCCCTCGCGATCGCGACCCTCTGCCTCTCCCCGCCGGAGAGCGCCGATCCGCCCTCGCCGACGAGGGTCTTCCAACCCTCGGGGAGCCTGTCGACGACCTCCGTGAGGCCGGCCCTCGCCGCCGCGGCGGCCACCTCCTCATCGCTCGCCCCGCTCCTGCCGATGCGGACGTTCTCCTCGATGCTCGTGTCGAAGAGGTAGACGTCCTGGAAGACCATCGAGACCATGTTCATGAGATCCGGGGTGCGCACGGCGCGCACGTCCTCGCCCCCGATGCGGATCGATCCGGAGTCGGCGTCCCAGAAGCGGGCGATGAGGCGCAGCACGGTGGACTTCCCGGAGCCCGAGGGGCCGACGAGGGCGGTGACGGACTCGGCGGGGAGGGTGATGTCGAGGTGCTCGAGGACGGGCCGATCCGGGGTGTAGGAGAAGGAGACGTCGTCGAAGACCACGTCGAGGGGCTTCGAGGGCAGTCGCGCCTCGTCTTCGGCGGGCTCGGGAAGACCGGGCGCGTCGATGATGGCGGAGATGCCGTCGAGGGCGACTTGCGACTGATGAAGCGGATCGACGTAGAAGGCGAGCATGGCGGCCGGTTCGGCGAAGCGCACGGCCATCAGGGCGAGGGCGATGAAGGCCGTTTCGTCGAGTGCGCCCCCGAGCATCCTGAACGCGCCGATTCCCAGGGCGAGGACGAGGGGGATCTGGACTCCCGCGTGGAAGAAGGCTCCCGCGGGCCCCTTCGCCAGGCCCGCCCTCCTCGTGGTCTCGTGCTCGCGGCGGAGCGCTCCTTCCAAGGGCCCCCATCCGTCCTCGAGGGCGCCCGTGGCGCGCAGGACGGGTTGGAGGCGCGCGAACTCGAGGATCCGTGAGCTGAGGTCGGTCATCGCCTCCTCCTCGGCGCGGTGTTCACGCACGACCGCCTTTCGCAGCAGTCGCAGTGCCCACAGGGCGATGGGGATCGAGACGGCGATCGCGAGTCCCATCCGCCAGTCGTAGTACAGGGTCGCGAGGAGGAGGACGAGGGCGCTGCCGGTGGTCGAGACGAGCTTCGGGATGACGATCGAGGGCAGGTGCGACAGGAGCGAGATGCTCGTGGAGGTCGCCGTCGTGACGCGCCCCGTCGAGCCCGCGTCGAACCAGCCGAGGGGGAGCTCCTGGACGCGCGCGCCGACTTTGCGGATCAGGGTGCCGCACATGTCGATGGAGGCGACTCTGAAGGCGATGACGGATCCGGCGATCGAGGCCGCCATGGCGAGGACGACTGCGATGAGGAGCGGGACGAGCCACAGGGGATCGGGTGCGCCGTTGCTGAGGAAGGCGGAGAGGAAGGGGACGAGGAGGGCCAGGGCGATCCCCTGGAGGAGTCCTGAGAGCGCGTGGGCGAAGATGCTCCCCTTCAGCGCCGAGCGGGAGTCGAGGAGCGACAGGAGCGTCGTGATCATTGCTGGGCCTTCCACATGTCCGCGTAGACGCCCTTGCGGGCGAGGAGTTCGGTGTGCGTTCCGCTGTCGACGAGCCGCCCCTGATCGAGGACGAGGATCTGGTCGGCGTCGACGACGGTGGCGAGGCGGTGCGCGATGACGATGGTCGTGCGGTTCCGGGCGAGGGCGCCGAGCGCCTCCTGGATGCGGCGCTCGGAATGGGGGTCGGCCTGGGCGGTCGCCTCGTCGAGGAGGAGGATCCTCGAATCGGAGAGGAATGCGCGGGCGAGGGCGAGTCTTTGCGCTTCGCCGCCCGAGAAGTGGGCTCCCTCGGTGCCGATGACGGAGTCGTAGCCCCGGGGCAGCTCGAGTATCCGCTCGTGGATGAGGGCGGACTTCGCGGCCTCGACGATCTCCTCTTCGGTGGCGTCGGGGCGGCCGAGGCGGATGTTCTCGGTGACACTGTCGCTGAGGAGCCCTCCGTCTTGGAGGACGATCGCGAGTTGGGAGAGGAGCGCGGGGGTTGCGAGTTCCTTGATGGGCGCCCCCGACACGAGGATGCGTCCTTCGTTCGTGTCCCAGAATCGGGCGATGAGCTTGACGAGGGTGGACTTGCCCGAGCCGGAGGGGCCGACGATGGCCGTGACCGAGCCCGCGGGGAAGCGGGCCGATACGTTCCGGAGGGCGTAGGGCGCGTCCTGCCGGTAGCGGAAGGAGACGTCCTCGAGGACGACTTCCGCCGGTGCCGCGGGATCGATCGTGAGGGGGTGCTCGGCTTCGGGAAGGGGTTCTTCGGCGAGGAGGGCGCCGATGCGCTCGGCGGCGTCCTTCCCCTGAGTGAGGAGGTGGGCGAGCGGGATGACGCCGTCGAGCCCTGAGGGAAGTGCGACGCCGACGAGGAGGAAGGGGACGATGAGGATCGCTTCGATGACCCCCGCCGAGGCGAGCGCCCAGCCGCCGAGCAGGACGGGGACGAGCATCCCGGCGGGGGAGATGAGGACCATGAGGACCGCCATCGGCCGACCGGGCCCCTTCATCCATTCGTAGGAGGCGGTCGTGTACCGGTCGAGGGCCGCGGAGAACCTCCGGAAGAGGCTGTTGGACATGCCGAAGGCCTTGACCGTGGCGATCCCGTCGACCATTTCCACGGTCGAGGAGCTGAGGTCCTTCTCGGCTTCGGTGAACTCTTCGATGCCGGAGGCGGGGTTGAGCATCATCGCGGCCGTGAAGAGCGCGAGGGAGACGAGGAGCCAGACGAGGAGGACGAGGGCGTAGGGCCACGACAGGGCGATGAGGTAGGCGGAGCCGAGGAGGAGGGTTCCGACTCCCGCTCCGAGATCGACTCCGAAGTGGGCGATGATCGTGTGGATCTTCGTGACGTCCTCGGCGATGATCGTGCGGATCCGTCCGGAGGATTCGGAGACGAACCATCCCAGGGGGAGTCGCGAGACGTGGCGGGCGATGCGTTCACGCAGCTCCCGACGGAATCGGAATTCGACCATGTGGGCGTACGAGGTCGCTCCGCCGACCAGGAGACGGGAAAGGGAGAAGCCGATGAGGATCATCGCGAGCCAGAAGAGGGCGCTGGGGGAATCGAGGTCTCCCCTGAGGGCGCCGAGGGCGAGGCGCGTGACGGCGATCGGGGAGAGGAGCGTGAAGCCCGCCGAGGCGAATCCGCAGAGGAAGACCCCGATGATGGAGGGGAGGACGGGTTTGAGCAGCGAGGAGAGGGTGAGTCGAGTGTTCATGGTCTTCAATGCGTCAGAGGCGGTTGGGGGTCACGGCGAATCCGGTGTCCCAGGACTGGTGGAGCAGGACGGCCGCGAGGAGGAGGGCGAGCAGGACGAGAGCCGTATCGCGCGGGCGCCAGGAGAGGGCGCTGCGCTCGGTGCGCGTCGGGAACGCGCCGAAGGCTCTGGCGTCCATCGACATCGCAGTGCGTTCGGCGTGGCGGACGGCGGCTGCGATGAGGGCGGGCGCGGATCGCGCCCAGCGGACGGGGCTTTCGAGGAGGGGGAGGTCGAGGCGGGATCCCCTGAGGAGGTGGGCTTCGAGGATCGAGCGGTGTTCGCGGCGCAATGCGGGCAGGAAGCCGAGGGCGGTGATTCCGGCTTGGCCGATGCGATTGGGCATCTTGAGGTGGATGACGAAGGCCCGCACGGTGTCCTCGGGGTCGGACAGGAGTCCGGCGAAGAGGAGGAGGGCGATGATCGCCCCGATGCGCGCCGAGGTGTTGAAGGCGATGTTCCACTGCTCGGCCGTGAACCAGGGGAGGGGCGGCAGTGCCGAGGGGGCGTCCGTGAGGGGGACCGTCGGGGCGGATGAAGCGGCGGCGATCCCCAGGGTGAGCAGGAGGAGGAAGACGGCGAGGGCGAGGAGTGACGCGGAGCCTCGGCGCACCTGGGCGAGCGGCAGCATGGGAGCGACGAGGAGGAGGACGAGGGCGCCGGGATGCCAGGAGAGCGAGGTTCCGACGATCGCGATGAAGGGGACGATCGCGAGGAGGGGGGAGAGGGGGTCGAAACGGAGGAGGGAGCGCAGTCCGAGGGGCGCGGGCGGTTGCGGAGGAGGGAGGACGGGGGTCAACGGACGGCTCCTTCCAGGACGGGGACTTCGGACCAGGAGGACCAGCGGGGAACGGCGGCGCCCGCGAGGCGCGCTTGCGCCGCGATGCGGGTCAGGGGCGTGGCGAGGAGGCCGAGGGAATCGAGGAGCTCATCGTCGGACAGGATCCGATGGGAGGGGCCCTGGGCGCCGATCGAGCCCCCTGCGAGGACGATGACGCGATCGGCGTAGGTCGAGGCGATCTCGAGGTCGTGGGTGGTGAAGAGGACCGCTCCCTTGCGCGCGGTGAAGTCGCGTACGTGCTCCATGAGGGTGCGGACCGATCGTCCGTCCTGTCCGAAGGTCGGTTCGTCGAGGAGCAGGAGCTCGCGGGACGAGCTCAGGGCGGCTGCGACGCTCAGGCGCCTCTTCTGCCCTCCGGAGAGGGTGAAGGGGTTGCGCTCGGCGACGCCGAGGAGGCCGTATTCTCCGAGCATCCGCTCGACCGTGCGCTCGATCTCGGCTCGTGGCGTCTTCGCGAGTCGCATCCCGTGGGCGAGTTCGTCGCGGACGCTCGAGGTGACGAATTGGTGCTCGGGGTTCTGGGTGACCAGAGTGCAGTTCGAGTGGGAGGGCCTGCGTCGCGCGGGGCCCTCGCGCCCCGCGCGCAGGATCGTGCCCGAGCTCGGCGCCTCGAGTCCGGCGAGGAGGCGCAGGAGGGTGGTCTTGCCCGCGCCGTTGGCCCCGATCAGGGCGACTGCTTCGCCCTCGGTGATCCTCAGATCGATGCTGTTCAGGATCGGGGTTTTCGCGCGGGAGAATCCGAGTCCGCGGGCCTCCAGGAGGGGGTCGTCCTCGCAGGGGCCGGCGTCCGGGGAGGCGGTTTCGGGGGCGTCGGCGGGCGCGGGGGGAAGGGAGGGGGCGAGGCGGGTGAGCATCTCCTCGGCCTGATCGGGGCCGAGCGGCGGGTGCGCTTCGCCGAGGAAGAGTCCCAGGCGAGTCGCTGCGGGCAGCCGGATCCCCGCGGCTTGCAGCGTCCGCGCTTCGAGGGAGAAGACCTCGTGGGGCGTCCCCTGGGCGATGATCGCCCCTTCGTGATCGAGGGCGACGACTCGGTGGACCCGGTGGGCGAGCTCGTCGAGGTTGTGCTCGATGATGAGGAGCGTCGTCCCCGCCTCGACGATGTCGGCGAGGGCGCTGTGGAGGTCCCGGGTCGCTTTCGGGTCGAGGTTCGCGCTCGGTTCGTCGAGGACGAGGAGCCGGGGCCGTTGCGCGAGGGCGCCGGCGAGGACGACCCTTTGGCGTTGCCCGCCCGAGAGGCTCCAGGGGTCGCGCGCGGCGAGCTCCTCGATGCCGAGGAAGCGGAGGGCGGAGGAGACTCTTTCGTCGATCTCCTCCCTCGCCATGCACAGGTTCTCGAGGGCGTAGGCGACTTCGTCCCAGACGCGGCGGGTGACGATCTGGGAGTCGGGGTCCTGCATGACGAGGGCGACGTTTCGGGCGAGTGCGGCGATGTCGGCGTCCGCGACTTCGGCGCCGTCGACGAGGACCGATCCGCTGTACCCGGAGGGGATCGAGTGGGGGACGAGGCCGTCGAGGGTGAGGGAGATGCTCGATTTCCCGCATCCGGAGGGGCCGATGAGGAGGGTCGAGGAGCCCTCTTCGAGTTCGAGGGTGAGGGGGGGTGCGGGGCGTGGGAGCGTCGCAGGCGCGGTAGTGGATCCTCAGGCCCTCGATGCGCGCGGCCGCCGTCACCTGAGTGGCCCTTTCACTTGAGCGCTCCGATTCCGGCGCGTTCGAGCGAGCGGCGCAGGAGCATCGCGCAGGCGAGGACGAGGTAGCAGGATCCGAGTGAGAGGGCGATGCCGAGGGCGTATTCGGCGGGGGTTTGGACGATCTGATACGCGGTGCCGTACGTGGCGGCGTTGAATCCGCCGAAGAGCGTGGCGCCGAGGGCGTAGGCCCACCAGGTCCACTTCCTGTAGAGGAAGAGGAGCATCGGGAGTTCGAGGAAGGCGGCGCCCAGGGCGTTCCCGATGATGGCGCTCGGGCCGAGGGGGGTCGTGAATGTGGAGATGACCCCCATGAGGAGGCCGGCGATGAGGAACGCTCCGGGTTTGCGGACGAGGAGTCCGGGCAGGAGGTAGGCGAGGTACCAGACGCCCATGATGGCGCACAGCCCGAGGACCGCCTTGGGGGTGGTGGCGAGGACCGGGGTCGCGATCGAGAGTGGGACGACGAGGAGCGAGCCGACGATGGCCAGCGCTGCGATGGTCATGAGGTTGCGGGTGCCGAGCGCGGAGTCCCGCAGCCCGCTCCTGTTGGAGGTGCGGATCTCGGTGGGTGGGGGTGTCATTGGGCTGACCTCGGGTCGTCGGGGCGGGAGAGTCCTGGGAGGATGCTCAGAACTAAGGTGAACCTTAGAACAGTGAGGAACCTATAAGGAAGTGTGGGGGGCTTCGTGCGCCGCAGCTCACTTCCCGGGCCTTTGACCGCGCGAGTGCGCCCCCGTAGACTTGAGGACGGTTCCCGCGCGTTCGCGGGTCCCTTTTCGTCGGAACGCCCGCTCGTCGGCGCGTCCCGGCAGCGGGCTCCCTCCGTCGGAGCTCCGGGCGTCATCCTCTGGCCCGCCCCGATCGGGGAGCGGCTATCATGGCGTGCCGGCCCCTGGCGGATGACTGTGCGCCCGCGGGGGATCAGTGAAGTCGCGGAAGACTGACGCAAGGGCCCGAAGCCGCAAGCCGAGGGCCGCAGACGGAAAGAAACTGGAGAACCAGTGCCTACCATTCAGCAGCTCGTCCGCAAGGGACGCAGCTCCAAGCGCTCGAAGGTGAAGACCCCGGCGCTCAAGGGCTCGCCCCAGCGCCGCGGAGTGTGCACGCGCGTGTACACCACGACCCCGAAGAAGCCGAACTCCGCCCTCCGCAAGGTCGCGCGTGTTCGCCTCTCCTCCGGCATCGAGGTCACCGCGTACATCCCCGGTGAGGGCCACAACCTTCAGGAGCACTCGATCGTCCTCGTGCGCGGCGGTCGTGTGAAGGACCTCCCCGGTGTCCGCTACCGCATCGTCCGCGGTTCGCTCGACACGCAGGGCGTCCGCAACCGCAAGCAGGCCCGTTCCCGCTACGGCGCGAAGAAGGAGAAGAAGTAATGCCTCGTAAGGGCCCGGCTCCCAAGCGCCCCCTCGTCGACGATCCGGTCTACGGCTCGAAGGTCGTCACCCAGCTCGTCAACCGCGTCCTCCTGGACGGCAAGAAGACCGTCGCCGAGCGCATCGTCTACGGCGCGCTCGAGACGGTTCGCGAGCGCACCGAGCAGGAACCGGTCACGGTTCTCAAGCGCGCTCTCGACAACATCCGTCCCGCCCTCGAGGTCCGCTCCCGCCGCGTCGGCGGCGCGACCTACCAGGTCCCGGTCGAGGTCCGCCCCGCGCGCGCCACGACGCTCGCCCTGCGCTGGCTCGTCGACTTCTCGCGCCAGCGTCGCGAGAAGACGATGACCGAGCGTCTCGCCAACGAGATCCTGGATGCTTCGAATGGTCTCGGCGCCGCTGTCAAGCGTCGCGAGGACATGCACAAGATGGCCGAGTCGAACCGCGCGTTCGCTCACTACCGCTGGTGATTCCCCTCCGATCGGCGAGGGCGGGGCGACCCGCTTTCGCCGATCGGGGCGAATAGACCGCGAACACCTCATACAACTCGAGCGAAGGAATCGCACTCGTGGCACTAGATGTGCTTACGGACCTCAACAAGGTTCGCAACATCGGCATCATGGCTCACATTGATGCCGGCAAGACGACCGTGACGGAACGCATCCTGTTCTACACGGGCATCAACTACAAGATCGGCGAGACCCACGACGGCGCCTCGACGACCGACTGGATGGAGCAGGAGAAGGAGCGCGGCATCACGATCACGTCCGCCGCGGTCACCTCCTTCTGGAACGGCAACCAGATCAACATCATCGACACCCCCGGCCACGTGGACTTCACGGTCGAGGTCGAGCGCTCCCTGCGCGTGCTCGACGGTGCCGTCGCGGTCTTCGACGGCAAGGAGGGCGTCGAGCCCCAGTCCGAGACCGTGTGGCGCCAGGCCGACAAGTACGAGGTCCCCCGCATCTGCTTCATCAACAAGATGGACAAGATGGGCGCGGACTTCTACTTCTCGGTCGGCACGATCCGCGATCGCCTCCACGCGACCCCGATCGTCATGCAGCTCCCGATCGGCGCGGAGAACGACTTCGAGGGCCAGGTCGACCTGCTCACCATGGAGTCGATCCACTACCCGGCCAAGGATGAGAAGGGCGAGCCGACCCTCGGCTCCCTCGTCGTCCGCGGCCCGATCCCCGAGGATCTTCAGGAGAAGGCCGAGGAGTACCGCGAGATGCTCGTCGAGGCCGCTGCCGAGGGCTCGGATGAGCTGACCGAGGCCTACCTCGAGAACGGCGAGCTGACCATCGAGCAGATCAAGGAGGGCATCCGCCTCCTCACGATCTCCGGTCGCGCCTTCCCGGTGTACTGCGGCACCGCGCTGCGCAACATGGGCGTCCAGCCCGTGCTCGATGCGGTCGTCGACTTCCTCCCGACTCCGCTCGACATCGGCGATGTCAAGGGCTTCAAGCCGGGCTCGGAGACCGAGGAGCAGACCGAGTCGCGCAAGCCCTCCGAGGCGGAGCCCTTCTCGGCGCTCGCCTTCAAGATCGCCGCGCACCCCTTCTACGGCAAGCTCACCTTCGTCCGCGTGTACTCCGGCAAGGTCGAGTCCGGCGCCCAGGTCCTCAACTCGACCAAGGGCAAGAAGGAGCGCATCGGCAAGATCTTCCAGATGCACTCCAACAAGGAGAATCCGGTCGAAGAGGCGCACGCCGGCCATATCTACGCGGTCATCGGCCTCAAGGACACGACCACCGGCGATACGCTCTGCGCGATCGACAAGCCGATCGTCCTCGAGTCCATGACCTTCCCGAAGCCCGTTATCCAGGTCGCCGTCGAGCCGAAGTCGAAGGCCGACCAGGAGAAGATGGGCGTCGCGATCCAGAAGCTCGCCGAAGAGGACCCGACCTTCACGGTCGAGCTCGATCCGGAGACGGGCCAGACGATCATCGGCGGCATGGGCGAGCTCCACCTCGACATCATCGTCGACCGCATGCGCCGCGAGTTCAAGGTCGAGGCGAACGTCGGCGCGCCGATGGTCGCCTACCGCGAGACCATCCGCAAGAAGGTCGAGAAGTACGAGTACACGCACAAGAAGCAGACCGGTGGTTCCGGTCAGTTCGCGCGCGTCATCATCGCCCTCGAGCCCCTCGAAGCGGATGCCGAGGAGGAGTACGCATTCGAGGACAAGGTCACCGGTGGCCGCGTCCCGCGCGAGTACATCCCCTCGGTCAACGCGGGCATCCAGGACGCCATGCAGTCCGGTGTTCTCGCCGGTTACCCGATGGTCGGCATCAAGGCGACGCTGCTCGACGGCGCGTACCACGAAGTCGACTCCTCGGAAATGGCGTTCAAGGTCGCGGGCTCCATGGCCCTCAAGGAAGCCGCGAAGAAGGCGTCCCCGGTCCTCCTCGAGCCGATCATGGCCGTCGAGGTCCGTACTCCCGAGGAGTACATGGGCGACGTCATCGGCGACCTCAACTCCCGTCGCGGTCAGATCTCCTCGATGGACGAGCAGCACGGCGTTCGCGTCGTGAAGGCTCAGGTCCCGCTCTCGGAGATGTTCGGCTACGTCGGCGACCTGCGGTCGAAGACCCAGGGCCGCGCGGTCTACTCGATGGAGTTCGACTCCTACGCCGAGGTTCCGCGCAACGTCGCCGACGAGATCGTCGGCAAGGCCAAGGGCAACTGAGGCTTTTCGATTCCATTTCACGGGCGGTCGCTGCGCCCTCGTCCCTCAATCGTCGAGGGCGCAGCGATGCGGCTCACACCCCAAAGAATCCCTGTAGGTTTCAAGCGGGCTGGGTGTTAGAGTGACACCTAGCCATAGGCTAGAAAAACTACCCGAGTCCAGGAGGACACCAGTGGCGAAGGCCAAGTTCGAGCGCAGCAAGCCGCACGTCAACATCGGCACGATCGGTCACGTTGACCACGGCAAGACCACGCTCACCGCAGCGATCACCAAGGTCCTGCACGACAAGTACCCGGAGCTGAACGAGTTCACCCCGTTCGACCAGGTTGACAACGCTCCTGAGGAGCGCGAGCGCGGCATCACGATCAACGTCGCACACGTCGAGTACCAGACCGAGGCCCGTCACTACGCCCACGTCGACGCCCCCGGCCACGCCGACTACGTGAAGAACATGATCACCGGTGCGGCCCAGATGGACGGCGCGATCCTCGTCGTCGCCGCCACCGACGGCCCGATGGCCCAGACCCGCGAGCACGTGCTGCTCGCCCGTCAGGTCGGCGTTCCCACGATCCTCGTCGCCCTCAACAAGTCCGACGCCGTCGACGACGAAGAGATGCTCGAGCTCGTCGAGGAGGAGTGCCGCGACCTCCTCGAGTCGCAGGGCTTCGACCGCGACGCCCCGATCATCCAGGTCTCGGCCCTCAAGGCCCTCGAGGGCGACGCCCAGTGGGTCGCCAAGGTCGAGGAGCTCATGGAGGCCGTCGACTCCTACGTGCCGACCCCCGAGCGTGACATGGACAAGCCCTTCCTCATGCCGATCGAGGACGTCTTCACGATCACCGGTCGTGGCACCGTCGTCACCGGTCGTGTCGAGCGCGGCAAGCTCCCGATCAACACCGAGATCGAGATCCTCGGCATCCGCGATCCCCAGAAGACCACGGTCACGGGCATCGAGATGTTCCACAAGTCGATGGATGAGGCCTGGGCCGGCGAGAACTGCGGCCTCCTCCTCCGCGGCACCAAGCGTGACGAGGTCGAGCGCGGCCAGGTCGTCGCCATCCCCGGCTCGATCACCCCGCACACGAACTTCAAGGGCCAGGTCTACATCCTCAAGAAGGAAGAGGGCGGCCGTCACAACCCGTTCTTCTCGAACTACCGCCCGCAGTTCTACTTCCGCACCACGGACGTGACCGGCGTCATCACCCTCCCCGAGGGCACCGACATGGTCATGCCGGGCGACACCACCGAGATCACCGTCGAGCTCATCCAGCCGATCGCCATGGAGCCGGGCCTCGGCTTCGCGATCCGCGAGGGTGGCCGCACGGTCGGTTCCGGCCGCGTCACCGAGATCATCAAGTGATCTTCGCGGCTCAGGCCGCATAGCGTTCGCTTGAGCGTCGCCCCCACCCGGGTTACCGGGTGGGGGCGACGTGCTTTCCGACTACGGGTTGCCTTCATCACGATGCACTCATGGGGGTCCTTGTGTCCCTTGATGTGCCTAGGTGGAGGTGATGCGGCGGCACCGATGCCGACGGCGCAGTTCGCCGATACGACCGGCACTGCTTCGTGCTCTGCGGGTGACGCCCTCCCAGCGAGCTACCTCGGCGACTTCGCCGCCAAGCTGCAGATGACGGAGCTGCTCAAACCCTTCGAGTCCGAGGTGAAGTCCGAAGCGGACGCCGGGCACTTCCCTTGGGACAAGGAGACGCTGAGTGCGAGCGCTTCCTTCACCTACACCGTGACCTTCCCCCAGGGAGTGCAGGTCGGGGCGGCGGCCGTGGCGCTGGCTGAAGGCTGCTCCGCCGTTTTGGCTTCCGACTGGTGCCTTGGATGTCGCGGCCTTCAGATCATCTCAGACGCCACAAGTCCTCGAGCCCGGCCCATACGGCGATGCGAAGAAGACCGGGGAAGTCACCTGATTCTTGAAGAACCATCCGGCGACTTCAAAGATTCAATATGGCGCCCTCATGACAGCACTTCTTTGTGAAACGCTGCGCGATCTGGCGATTGTCCGCCACTGTGGCCTTCTGATGCGCTTCGAGTCCTTCAGTCGTCTGTCGGGCCTTGAGGCTTTCGATCCTGCTCCACTCGCTGTCTCGGCCTCGCGTGCTCCGAGGGGTGGCGGAAGCCCTCTTTTGTTGATATTTGAGCTTTTTCTCGGAATGGGGTGAATGCCTTGCTTCGGGGTGCGCGGGTTGCTCGGCCTTCGTGAGCGGTCCTAAGTCGCACTTCGGTGTCTGATTGTTGTCGTCGTGAAGGGCCCAGGGGGAGGTGAAATCTCTCGGTTAACGGTTGTCGAGGCAGTGTCGATTCAGGGTGTTGTCGCCCCGAGATGGCCTCGTTACAGTGAGTCTTCCAAATTTTGAAATAGGAGGATTCTGTGACCTCAGCCGGTCGGGGCGCGCGTATCGCACCCGCTGTTTCATCGTCTGCCTGGCCTCGTCGGGCGCTCCTCTCCCTTACGGCGCTTTCACTCGTCGCCTCGGCTTTCAGCGGCTCCGCCTACGCCGCAACAGGTGCGGAACTCCGGGCTGACGCCGGATACCCCGCGTCGCGAAGCGCCAAGCTCACCGCAGCCTCGGATTCTCAAGGAGACGAGGGCGCGTCCTCGAACGACGCGAACAGCGCCTCTTCAAGCTCCGAGCCTCCCGCTGACGCGCAGCCCCCTACGCTTCGCGCAGGCGAGGACGAGGGGGAGTCCTCATCGCAGAGCAGCGGAGAAGAGGCTCCCCGTGAATCCCAGGGCGCCGAGGCCGACAGCCCCGAAGGCCCGGCAGCGGAACAGCCCCTTTCCGAGCCCGAAGCCGCGCCGCTCCTTGCTCCGCCCGCCAATGAGGGTGGAATCAAGCTGGAGGTCCAAGCCCAGGCCCAAGGGCACAAGGGCGTGAATGAGCAGATCACGCGTGATCATCTCGTCAAGGGTGATGCCATCCGCTACGGCTCGACTACCGCTGGCAACGTCGGCATGAATGGTCAACATCTCATCGGCAACGAGGGCGGCAATAACGAGGAGACAGCCTTCGTCGGTCAGGGGCAGATGGTCTATTCCGCGCACGGCGCCCAATCCAGCTGCAGGAACCAGTTCTGGTCCTTTGGCTGCTGGGGAAGGTGGAACCTCGACCTCGGAACCGAGGAGGGGAAGCTCAACCTCCAGGCGAAGAGCGCCGTCGGCTTCGCGCCGCGCGACCCGGGGTCCGTGCCCGTCGGGGAGAAGTTCAACCTCGGCTATTTCGTGCACGTGAACAACTCCGTCAGGGCGCTTCACGGTCGCTTCCAAGCCAATCTCAACATCCGCCTTAAGCTGGCAGGCGTCCAGAAGGATCTCAGCTTCCCCTGGCAGCTCCACGAGACGGCGAACGACCCCTCGGGCTACCAGTGGAATGGCAGCTCGGACGATATTCTCGAGTTCACTTCGACGCTCGCTCCCACCACTTTCGAGTCGAATGGGCACCACTACACCTTGAAGATCGAGGGATTCACCCCCGCGGTTTCCGGGCAGTGCCCCGCTCGGCCGAATGATCAGTCGCAGGTCGAGAACAAGTTCATCACCAAGGAGAACGCGGTCACCTACGGCTGCCTCTGGGCCTCACTCGTGCAGGTCCGCCCCGTCACGATCGTCAAGCAGGTGGAATTCGCCCCCGGCATCGCCGACTCGGGCGAGCACTCCTTCAGCTACACCGTCTCCGGACCTCTCGCAAAGCTGTGGAACAAGACATTCACCCTTCAGCCGAGCGCGCAGAAGCGCGCCGAGAAGAAGGTCGAGGCAGGTTACAACACCGGTGCCGAACTCACGATCACGGAGAACACCCTGCCCGCAGGCTGGTCTGTGAAGAGCCTCCAATGCCTCGACGGCAAGAATCAGGCCATCAAGGGCGCCACCACCAATGGTGCGACTCTTACAATCCCCGCCGGCCTGCAGGAAACGGATCCGCAGAGCATCCCGATCACCTGCACCTACACCAACCTCTACGCCCCCACAGCCACACTCACCCTCAAGAAGACCCTCGAAGAGGAAAGCGACAAGGAATGGGCGAAAAAGGCTGAAGCCACCGACTGGCTCCTCAGCGCAACCCGCGTTGACGGCCCGCGCAATGCCGAGGCGATCAGCATGGGCGCTTCACAACCGCAGCCCGCGACCAGTCTCGAAGGAGTCACCGGCTCTGAAAAGGTGACCGGAATCGAAGTCCTCGCAGGCACCTACTCCCTCGCCGAAAAGCCCAAGACCATCACCGGCGGGCTACCCGAAGCGGCCTACAAGGCCAAAGGCTGGACCTGCGAGGATGCTCCCGTGAACGAGAAGGGCGAGGTGCGCCTCGAAGCGGGCAAGACCTACACCTGCACGGTCACGAACGCCTTGCGCACATCCGCCCTCGAATGGACCAAGACGGACGAAGCCGGGCGGGCCCTGAACGGTTCCACCTGGAAGCTCTCCCGCACGAGCGCTCCCGAGGTCGCCGAGATCCCCGTCACCCCCGGGAAAGACGGCGCCTTCAAAGTCGACGGACTGCCGATGGGCGCCTACCGCCTGACGGAGACCGCGGCACCCGCGGGCTTCCGCAAACTCGCCGCCCCCGTTGACATCACCATCGACGAGGACGGAAAGGTCCGCGGGCTGCCCGAAGACGGCAAGATCCGCAACGCGGCCCTCCAGGCGCCCGTCCTCCCGCTGACCGGCGGTGCCGGGTCCGACGCCTTCCTCATCGCAGGCTCGGGCCTCCTGATCCTGTGCGCAGGCGCCCTCTGGATCGCTCAGCGCAGGCGCAAGCACCGGGACTCCTAAGGCGCGCCCAGGCGAAGCCGAACACGGGGACATCATGAGTATTCGTCGACACGAAGGCGCCGAGCCCGCAACATCCGGCGCGCTCGAAGAAGCGCCGAAGGGCCGGACGCCCTCGAAGGGGGAGAGTCGCGCCTGGCGCCTCGACGGCTTCTCGATCGTCGCCTCCGTCTTCGCGATCGTCGGGATGCTCACGCTCCTGTACCCGAACATCGCGAGCTGGATCACTCAGTACGAGCAGTCGCGGATCGTGTCCGAATACGGTCGGCGCGTCGCTGCGGTCGGCTCCGAAAAAGAGGCCCAACTCCAGCGGGCCCGCGAGTACAACGAGGGGCTCCGCGTGGGAGCCGTCCTCGAAGGGAACGAGAGCATCCCGAAGGCGGAGGGGGAATCGGAAGGGACGGGCGGCGACTACCACTCGATCCTGTCGCTCGACGACAGCGGCCTCATGGGCCGCATCCGGATCCCCTCCATCGAACTCGACCTGCCCATCTACCACGGCACCGATGACCAGACACTCCTCGACGGCATCGGCCACCTCGAAGGAACCTCCCTGCCGGTCGGAGGTTCCGATACGAGGACGGTGCTGACCGGTCACCGAGGGCTCGCGCAGGCGCGCATGTTCACCGACCTCGACGCCGTCGAGATCGGCGAGGTCTTCACCCTCGAGGTCTTCGGCGAGGTCCTGGCCTACCGGGTCTCGGAGAAGAAGATCGTCGAGCCCGAAGCGACCGAGTCCTTGCAAGCGGTCCCCGGGAAGGACCTGGCCACCCTGGTCACCTGCACCCCGATCGGCATCAATACGCATCGGATCCTCCTCACGGGCGAACGCATCGCCCTGCCCCCGGCGGAAGGGTCTCCCGCCCCCTTCTCCGCCCCCACCGTTCCCGGCTTCCCCTGGTGGGCCCTGGGGCTCGCGGCGACGATCATCGCCGTCGGCCTCTACATCCGATGGGCCGGCTCCCCGCGCTCCCCTCGGCGAGCGCGGGCCCGATGAAACGCGGCCAATCAACGCCCGAGTAACGCCCTCGTGCCCACGAGCGCTCCCGAAGGAAGCCGCTGCGACTCATAGCGCATGACAACGAAAGGAAAACATGAACCCCTCCTCGCCCCAAGCAACGCGGACGATCATCGCCTCCGCGGCCCTGGCCCTCGGCCTCGCGGGCATCGGCGGCGCGGCTCATGCCGCTGATCCCGCGGCGGGGAACATCCCCCGATTCGAAGACGGCGTCATCAATGTCCACAAGCACTCGAATCCGGCAGGGGAGCTCTCCCGCGCCGACGGCTCCGCACAGACGCTCCCCGAGGGTGCGAAGCCCCTGGCGGGAGTCGAGTTCACCCTGTATCAGGTTCAGGGCGTCGACCTCGCAGGTGCGGAGAACCTGAACGACAACAGCGGCTGGGATCTCGTCCAGAAGCTCACCGAGAACGACTCCTCATCCGAAGCGCGCGTGGACAATGAAGACTCCCCGACGAAGGTCACGATCGACCAACGGGAGCACTCCCTGTCCAAGAGGAGCACGCTCTCGACCGACCAGCAGGGCCTCGCCTCCTTCACCAAGCAGAAGCCGGGCCTCTACGTCCTCGTCGAGGGCGCCGATAAGGGGAACAACGGGATCGTCGCCAAGGCGAAGCCCTTCTTCGTCGTGCTCCCCTTCTGGAACGCGCGCAACAAGGAATGGCTCAAGACCCTCGAGGTCTACCCGAAGAACACCGTCTCCGAGAAGCCGATGAAGACGGTCTCCATCGAAAAACCCTCCGGCGGCGTCCTGACCTGGACCGTCGAACAGCGCATCCCGCTGTACGATGCGAGCACCTCGCTCTCCTCCTTCAAAATCGTGGACGACCTGTCCAAGGCGGGGGCGACCGAGGCGACCTTGACGAGCATCGAGAAACTCGAAGTGATCTCCGGGGAGCAGACGAGCCTCCTCGCCAAGGACACCGACTTCACGGCGAGACTCGAGGGCGCGAGGCTCGCCATCGAGGTCAAGCCCGAGGCGATGCCCAAGCTCATCTCGGGGGCGAATGCGCGCCTCACCTACACCACTCGCGGTGAACACGGTCTCTACTCCAACACGGTGAGCACCTTCATCAACGATCCGACCAAGGAGATCGGAACCAGCACGAAGACCGCCCGACTCGGACGCGTCGAGGTTGAGAAGGTGGACAAGGAGACGAAGAAGGCGCTCGCCGGCGCCGAATTCAAGGTCTGCCTCCAGGAGGCGAAGGCGGGCGCCGACTGCCAGGGCATCGCCAGCTTCACAACCGATGAGCGGGGCAAAGGCGTTCTGAACGGACTCAGGGCGCCCGGCAAATACGTCCTCGTCGAGACCAAGGCGCCCACGGGCTACGTCCTCGACCCCGCGCTCCGCCCCTTCGAATTCTCGGGCGAGGAAGCCGAAGCGGCGGCGCTCACCGCCTCCTTCGAGGTCGGCAACGCCAAGCGGAGCATCCCGACTCTGCCGCTCACCGGCGCGAACGGGCGGCTCCTCATGATCCTCATGGGGACCTGCGGCCTCTTCGCCGCCCTCGGCCTGGCCCTCCTCGCCTCCAAGCGGGTCAAGGCCTGAGTCGCCGAAGACGCCTCAAAGGCGGCCGAGAACGGGCGGCGGACTCGAGCACTCCTCGAG
>NZ_JBNOYB010000091.1:0-3505 GCF_050312375.1 Schaalia sp. | reverse complement strand
GCTCTGAAGAAAAGGACACTCCCATGAAGAACTCGCTCCTGCGCATCAGCGTCGCGCTCGCCCTCGCGCTCACGGGCTCCTCGGCCCTCGCCGCGTGCTCGGGCTCCGACGCCCCCGCCGCCCAGTCCGCCGCCTCCGACTCGGCCGCTCAGGGCGAGGACGCCGAGACCAAGGCCGACCTCGAGCTCGCCCGCCAGACGATCCTCGACACGCTCGCCGACAACCCCGACCTCGACCAGATCTACCTCGCCTCCGACGTGAAGAAGCCGACCGAGAAGTACGGCATGCTCGTCGTCCCCTACGCCTACTCGGAGGCGACCGAGAAGCTCACGACCTCGATCGTCAAGATCGAGAAGGGCCCGAAGTTCATCATCGGCGCCGTGGCGGCGCAATCGCAGAAGACCTGGGAGATCGACCAGGACGGCAACATCTCGGAGAAGTCCGAGTGACCTCGGGCTCGTCCCGAACACGCCCCCACGGGCACTCCTGAACACCCCGCGAGCTAAGGAGCTTGGGAAATAGTGGCTGCCTCAACGAAGAAGCCCCCGATGACGAACAAGAAGTTCATGGCGATCTGGATCCCGATCCTCGCCGTCCTCCTCGTCCTCGTCGTCGTGGTGAACATCGCGATCGGGATCTTCGACAAGTGGATCGGATCGCAGCTCGGAGCCGGAACCTACACGGTGGAGAACTCCGACTCGGCGAAAGACTGGGATACGGACTACTACGACGCCGATTTCGACAACGTCGACGATCTCAACGCGGCGGCCGCTGATCTCATCGAGCGGATCGAGGGCGAGGGCATCGTCCTCGCGAAGAACTCCGAGGGCGCCCTCCCGCTCGCATCGGGCGCGAAGGTCACGATGCTCGGACGTTCGGCCGCGGACCCGATCTACGGGGGCTCCGGATCGGGCTCGGTCGACACGACGAGCGCGATCGACGCGAAGACCGGCCTGGTGAACGCCGGATTCCAGGTCAACGAATCCGTCTACTCCGCCATCGAAGCCTTCGCGGCCGAGAACGACCGGGCGATCATCGAGATGGACAGCCCCGCGACCTCGACCTACACGGTCGGCGAGCTCCCCATCGACCAGTACCGGGCTCAGGAGTCCACCTTCGCCGAATACGGTGACGCGGCGATCGTCTTCATCGGCCGCGCCGGCGGCGAGGGCGGCGACCTCGCCCAGTCCATGGAGGGCTGGGACGACAACTACGCCGACGGCCAGCACCAGCTCGAGCTCAACAAGGACGAGAAGGACCTCATCGCACTCGCGAAGAAGGACTTCGACAAAGTCGTGGTCGTCGTCAACTCCTCGACGACGATGGAACTCGGCGAGATCCAGGCCGACCCCGGAATCGATTCGGTGCTCCTCATCGGCTCGCCCGGCCTCACCGGCTTCAGCGCCGTCGGCAAGGTCCTCTCCGGCGAGATCAATCCCTCCGGCAAGACCACCGACACCTGGGCCGCGGACTTCACGAAGGACCCGACCTTCGTGAACTTCGGAGGCTTCATCTACGACGACCTCGCCGTCAGCTACTCCTCCTCGGCGCTGTCGAGCGCGGCCTC
Organism: Schaalia sp.; assembly: GCF_050312375.1. Classification (NCBI taxonomy): domain Bacteria; kingdom Bacillati; phylum Actinomycetota; class Actinomycetes; order Actinomycetales; family Actinomycetaceae; genus Schaalia; species Schaalia sp. The sequence continues at coordinate 1,938 of NZ_JBNOYB010000091.1, read as the reverse complement.
GAACGCCACGGTCACGCAGGAGGCCCCCTTCGTCCAGTACCAGGAGGGCATCTACGTCGGCTACCGCTACTACGAGACGGCAGCCGCCGAGGGCTTCATCGACTACGACTCGGCCGTCGTCTACCCCTTCGGCTACGGCCTCAGCTACACCGGCTTCTCCCAGAAGGTCGTCTCCCAGACCTTCGACGACGTCAAGGGGAGCATCTCCGTCGACGTCGAGGTGACGAACACCGGGGGCGTCGCGGGCAAGGACGTCGTCGAGGTCTACTACTCGGCCCCCTACACCTCGGGCGGCATCGAGAAGTCCGAGGTCGTCCTCGGAGGCTTCGCCAAGACCGGGCTCCTCGAGCCGGGCGCCTCGCAGACGCTCACCGTCTCCTTCCCGGTCGAGGACATGGCGTCCTACGACTACGAGGGCGAGGGCGCCTACGTGCTCGAGGCGGGCGACTACGCGATCAGCGTCCGCACGGACTCCCACACCCTCGCCGAGGGGACCGAGCCGATGACCTACACGGTCGCCGAGACCGTCGTCTACGACGAGGACAACCCCCGGTCGAGCGATGCGGCGGTGGCGGTCAACCGCTTCGACGACGTCTCCGGCGACTTCACCGACGACGCCGCCGATACGGCGAAGATCCTCAACATGTCGCGCTCCGACTTCGCGGGCACCTTCCCGACCTCGCCGCTGGGCACCGAGCGCATGCACGCTTCCGAGGCTGCGAAGGCGGGATTCGCCGAGTACGACGCGAAGGCTGCGGCCGAGGCCTCCGACGCAGAAGAGCCCACGACCGGGGCGGACACCGAGCTCACCCTCGTCGATCTTCGCGGACGCCCCTACGACGATCCGAAGTGGGATGAGCTCCTCGATTCGCTCGATGTCTCCGACATGACGGACATGCTCCTCAACGGCGCCTACAACTCGGCGGCGCTCCCCTCGATCGCGAAGCCGGCCGTCACCGACCTCGACGGGCCCGCGGGCTTCTCCTCCTTCATCAACGCCTCCGTCAACGGCCCCGCCTACCCCTCCGAGTACACGATCGCCCAGACCTGGAACGTCGAACTCGCCAAGGAGATGGGCACGATGGTCGGCAACGAGTCGCTGCTCAAGGGCGTCTCGGGCTGGTACGCCCCCGCGATGAACCTCCATCGCAGCCCCTTCGCGGGACGCAACTTCGAGTACTACTCCGAGGACCCGCTCCTGTCCGGCCTCCTCGGCGAGGCGGTCTCCCAGGGCGCGATCGAGAAGGGCCTCTACACGACGCTCAAGCACTTCGCGCTCAACGACCAGGAGACGAACCGGGTGAACAACGGCGTCGCCTCCTGGGCGAACGAGCAGGCGATCCGCGAGCTCTACCTCAAGCCCTTCGAGATCGCCGTCAAGGGCGTGAGCTCCGAGGTCGCCTACATCGCCGACGACGAGGGCGCGACGAAGACCGCGCCGATCGGATCCCTCGCCGTCATGAGCTCCTTCAACAGGATCGGCGGGACCTGGGCCGGCGGCTCCAAGGCCCTCATGACCGATGTCCTGCGGAAGGAATGGGGCTTCACCGGCTTCGCGATCACGGACTTCAACCTCTACAACTACATGAGTCCCGATCAGGCGATCGACGCCGGAACCGACCTCACGCTCTCCTTCGCCCCGTCCAAGTCCTACAAGGACACGAAGTCGGCGCTGGCGAAGACGAACATCCGCAAGGCCGCGAAGAACGTCTTGTACTCGGTGGCGAACTCGAACGCGATGAACGGCTTCGCCCCCGGTGCGACCGTCACCTACACGCCCCCGACCTGGAAGTACATCCAGTACGGCGCGTCCGCGCTCGTGCTCCTCGGCATCCTCGGCGGCGCCTACGGCGTCGCGCGCAGGGTCCGCAAAGTGAAGACCCTGGGCGCGATCAGCGTCGACGAGGGCGAGTGAGCCGATCCCGGGGCGGGCACTAA
>NZ_JBNOYB010000090.1:0-8454 GCF_050312375.1 Schaalia sp. | reverse complement strand
TTGTCTTCAGCGCGAGCGATCCGGGCCGGACGGGCCCGGCGCCGATGGGAGCGCGGATGGGTCCGAAGCGCTGCGGCGCGCGCGAAGCGGTCAGAGGAAGTCGAAGGGGTTGAAGTCGTCGACGTCGATGATCCTCAGCCTCGGCAGCGTCACTTGGAAGGCGTGGACGTCGTATTCGAGGTCGATGATCTCCAGGCCCTTGTCCTGAAGGTCGTGGAGGGAGGAGGCGAGGAACTCGCGGAAGCACATGACGGCGACTCGCCGCCCCATGTCGAGGAGGTTCTCCACCTGCGGGGCGAAGTCGGCGTCGTGGCTCGCGAGGATCACCGCGCCGGATTCGAGCTCGGCGATCGCGTCCATCGTGCGCTGGAGGCCGACGTCGACGACCTTCATGTCCTCCGGGCCCGACAGCGGGATCACCGAGTAGTCCATCGCGTTGAGGGCCTGGATGAAGCCCATCGGCAGGATGCCGGAGGATCCGTTGAGGAAGAAGAGGCCCTTGGCGGGTTCGTCCCACTGGTGCGCCGCCGCTTCGAGGACGCGGTCCCAGCGGGGTCGTTCTTCGGGCAGGGGGCGCCGGTCGAGGACCGACATCCCCAGGGTCGCGTCGATGTTCTCGCCGTCGATGATCAGATAAGTCTTTTCGCTCATAGGTGTCACCATGGCACCAGCCTAGAGCGGCCCGCGCTTTTCCGCGCGGCCCGCCGTCGGGCGCCTGCGCTCCGCACTGCCCCGGTGCGCGCTTCGCGGGGATCCGCAGGCGGGAAGCGGCGGGGGCGGGGCGATTCCGAAGAACCGGCCCCGCCCCCGCACGGGCGCGAATCAGAGCGTCACTTGACGTCCTCGTCGACCCAGTCGTAGGTCCGGGTCACGGCCTTCTTCCAGAGGCGGTAGGTGCGGTCGCGCTCGGCGGCGTCCATCGACGGCGTCCAGCGCTTGTCCTCCTGCCAGTTGGCGATGACGTCCTCGGTGCCGTTCCAGAATCCGACGGCGATGCCGGCCGCGTAGGCGGCGCCGAGGGCGGTGGTCTCGGCGACGACCGGGCGGATGACGTCCACGCCGCACAGGTCGGCCTGGAACTGCATGACGAGGTCGTCGCGGGTCATGCCGCCATCGACCTTGAGCTCCTTGAGCGGAACGCCGGCGTCGGCGTTCATCGCGTCGAGGACCTCGGCGGACTGGAAGGCGGTCGATTCCTCGACGGCGCGGGCGATGTGGGCCTTGGTCACGTAACGGGTGAGGCCGACGATCGCGCCGCGGGCGTCGTCCTTCCAGTACGGGGCGAAGAGGCCGGAGAACGCCGGGACGAAGTAGACGCCGCCGTTGTCCTCGACCGTCTCGGCGAGGGCCTGGATGTCCGAGGACTTCTCGATCATGCCGAGGTTGTCGCGGACCCACTGGACGAGCGAGCCGGCGACGGCGATCGAGCCCTCGAGGGCGTACACGGGCTTCTCATCGCCGAGCTTGTAGAGCAGGGTGGTGAGGAGGCCGTTGTTCGAGAAGATCGGCTCCTCGCCGGTGTTCATGAGCATGAAGCAGCCGGTGCCGTAGGTGTTCTTCGCGGTGCCCTTCTCGAAGCAGGCCTGACCGAAGGTCGCGGCCTGCTGGTCGCCGAGGATGCCGGAGATCGGAACGCCCGCGAGCAGGCCGTTCGGGCGGCCGACGCCGTAGACGGCGGCCGAGGACTTGATCTCGGGGAGCATCGACATCGGGATGCGGAAGTCGGCGCAGATGTCCTCGCGCCACTCGAGCGTGCGGACGTCCATGAGGAGCGTGCGGGAGGCGTTGGTGACGTCGGTGGCGTGGACGCCGCCGTTGACGCCGCCGGTGAGGTTCCACAGGACCCAGGTGTCCGGGGTTCCGAAGAGCAGGTCGCCGGCCTCGGCCTTCTCGCGCGCGCCCTCGACGTTGTCGAGGATCCAGGTGATGCGGGGGGCGGAGGGGTAGGTCGAGATGTTCTCGCCGGTGATCTGGCGGTAACGCTCGGTGCCGAGCGGGTCGCCTGCGGCGATCTCGCGGACGATCGGCGCGGTGCGGGTGTCCTGCCAGACGAGGGCGTTGTAGACGGGCTCACCAGTGTTCTTGTCCCAGACGATCGTGGTCTCGCGCTGGTTGGTGATGCCGACGGCGGCGAGCTGCTCGCCGTTGATCTCCGCCTTCTGGAGGGCCTCGGCGACGACCGCGCGCACGGACTCCCAGATCTCGACGGGATCGTGCTCGACCCAGCCCGGGTTCGGGAAGATCTGGGTGAACTCCTTCTGGCCGACCGAGACGATCTCGCCGGAGTGGTTGAAGATGATCGCGCGCGAGGACGTGGTGCCCTGGTCGATCGCCAGGACGAACTTCTCAACGGACATTCTCATGTTCCCTTCTGGTCACTTCTTTGTGTTTCAGCAGGACGCGGGGTCCCAGGCGAGTCCGCCCGGGACCCCGCGTTCGGAGTACGGGTCTGCTGCGAGGATCAGGCGGCGGTGACGAGGCCGGAGCCGTAGGCGACGAGGACCGCGACGACGGCGCCGAGGATCGGGCCGACGACCGGGACCCAGGAGTAGCCCCAGTCGGAGCCGCCCTTGCCCTTGATCGGGAGGACCGCGTGGGCGATGCGCGGGCCGAGGTCACGGGCCGGGTTGATCGCGTATCCGGTCGGGCCGCCGAGCGAGGTGCCGATGACGACGATGATGAGGGCGACGCCGAGCGGGCCGATCGCGGTGGTCGTGTATCCGGAGACGAAGACCCAGAGGATGAGGACGAAGGTGCCGATGGCCTCAGTGAGGGTGTTCCATCCGTAGGAGCGGATCTCCGGACCGGTTGAGAAGACGCCGAGCTTGAGGGCCGGATCGCAGTCCTCATCGAAGTGCTGCTTGAAGGTGAGCCAGCACAGGACGGCGCCGACGAAGGCGCCGAGGAACTGGGCGACGATGTAGATCGCGACGTTCGCGGCGGTCACGGCGATGCCGCCCTCGCCGATGGCCGGGCCGTTGAGGGTGACGGCCGGGTCGAACATGTAGGCGACGACCTTGGCGATGGTCACGGCGGGGTTGAGGTGGCCGCCGGTCGTGTAGGCGACGTAGACGCCGGCGAGGACTGCGAAACCCCAGCCGAAGTTGATCATGAGCCAGCCGCCGCCCTTGCCCTTGGACTTCGGCAGGAGGTTCGTCGCGACAACGCCGCCACCGAGGAGGAGGAGGATCGCGGTGCCGAGGAACTCCGACATGAAGATCTTGCCGGAGCCGACTTCAGCAACTGCAGGAAGAAGTGTTGCGAGCATTTTTCCCTATCTTTCTCCGACGCATCGTTGCGCCGGATCTCCGGGCGGTCTCCCGCCCGTATGTGCCGATGGCGAAAAGGTCAACGCACTTCGCCACCGCCGCTGATCGTAACTCTTCGAATCGCCCACGAGCTGGGAAAAGCCTGGCGATTCGTCGGAGGTTGAACCGGTGGGCGGCGCCGCCTGTGGACTCGGCGGAACGTTGCCCTATTCACTTGGACGGCCTCAGTATGCCAGCGCCTGCACATCGATCCGGAACCATTGGACGTTTGTGCATCTGCAAATCGTGACGCCGCTCATACGTGACGCCTCACACCGCCCCCCAAGCGCGTGCACATTCCAGGAAATGTCCCTGCACGCCTGTGCATGGCACACTAGGCCCGTGACCATTCGCGACGAACAGGCCCACGAAGCGGCCTCGATGTACTACCTCCAGGGGCAGACGATGGAGACGATCGCCCGCCACCTGGGCGTCTCGCGCTCCTCCGTTTCACGCCTCCTCTCCTACGCGCGCGAAACCGGGCTCGTCCGCATTTCCGTCAGCGCCGCCCCGGGGAACAAGGGCACCCTCGCCGGACAGATCTCCGAGCTCTTCGGCGTCCAGACCTCCGTCGTCCCCGTCCACGACGTCCACACCGAGGTGAACCGGCTGCACAACGTCGCCCTCGTCGCCGCTGAACGCCTCATCGACATGATGAAGCCCGGCACCACCCTCGGCATCGCCTGGGGCAACACGACCTCGGAGATCACGCGCTGCCTCCCCAAGGTCAGCTTCCCGGGCTCAACCGTGGTCCAGCTCAACGGCGCGGCCACCGCCACCGAATCCGGCATGCCCTACGCCGACGCCATCATCTCCCGCGCGGCCCGCGCGATCGGCGGCTCGATGGTCCACTTCCCCGTGCCGACCTTCTTCGACTACGCCGAGACGAAGAGCGCCCTGTGGCGCGAGCGCTCCGTCCGCGCGGTCCTCAAGACGATCGACAACTGCGACATCGCCCTCTTCGGCGTCGGCTCCCTCTCGGCGCGCCTGCCCTCCCACGTCTACTCGGGCGGATTCCTCGACACCGAGGAGATCGCCGCCGCCCAGCGCGACGGAGTCGTCGGCGACGTCTGCACCGTGCTCCTGCGCGAGGACGGCTCCACCGACATGGAACTCAATTCCCGGGCGTCGGGCCCGACGCCCGAGACCCTGCGCCGCATCCCCCGACGCCTCTGCGTCGTCGCGGGCGCCTCCAAGGCCCTCCCGCTCCTCGGCGCGCTGCGCGCCCGCGTCGTCACGGACCTCGTCCTCGACGACGGCGCGGCGCGCGAACTCCTCGACCTCGTCCGCACGCGCTCGAACCAGACCCGGGGCGGCCTCCGATGACGCACGTCATCCGCCAGGCGCGCCCCACCGATGTCCGCGCGATCGCCGCGCTCGTCGAGCCCTATGCGATGCGCCGGATCCTCGTCGTCAAGGAGCTCATCGCCTACTTCGAAGACGTCCAAGAATTCGTGGTCGCCGTCAACGACGAGGACGGCGAGATCATCGGCTGCGGCGCCCTGCACGTCATGTGGGACGACATCGCGGAGATCCGCACCCTCGCTGTGTCGCCCGACCACCTCCACTCAGGTGTCGGCTCGGCGATCCTGCGCACCCTCATCGCGCGCGCCCAGGACCTCGACCTCAAACGCGTCTTCTGCCTGACCTTCGAAGTCGACTTCTTCGCCCGCCACGGCTTCTACGAGATCGAGGGCACGCCCGTCGGCGAAGACGTCTTCTACGAGATGATCCGCAGCCACGACGACGGCATCAAGGAGTTCCTCGACCTCGCCTCCTTCAAGCCGAACACACTCGGCAACACCCGCATGATGCGCGATCTCGACGGCGCCACCGCCGACGCGGGCTAGGCCTCGCACCCCGGGACCAATTTCCTAAGTGCGGGCTCACGCTATTCGCCGTCCCGCACCGGGGCGCACGGCGCTTCGGGCGGACGGGACAGGCCCCCTTTCCCCCGCGAACGCGCCAAGAGCCGTGCCGACCTCCAAGTCGAAGGGCGCACTCCGCCGGTCGTGACGTACAGTCGGCACTGTTCGACAGACGCAACGACAAGGACGCCCATGCGACTCGCACTCTTCGCCACCTGCATCGGAGACCTCATGTTCCCGCAGGCCCCGCAGGCGACCGTTCATCTCCTCGAAAGACTCGGGCACGAAGTCGTCTTCCCCGAATCTCAGGGCTGCTGCGGCCAAATGCACATCAACACCGGCTACTTCCCCGAGGCCGTACCCCTCATCAAGAACCACGTGCGGACCTTCGAACCGGTCCTCGACGGGGAATGGGACGCGATCGTCGTCCCCTCGGGCTCCTGCACGGGCTCGCTGCGCCACCAGGCGGAAATGGTCTCGCGCACCGAAGGCATGCCGGGAATGGCCAAGCGCGCCGCCCAGATCGCCGAGAAGACCTACGACCTCTCCGAACTCCTCGTCGACATCCTCGGCCTCGAGGACGTGGGCGCCTTCTTCCCGCACCGGGTTACCTACCACCCGACCTGCCACTCCATGCGCATCGCCCGGGTCGGCGACCGCCCCTACCGCCTCCTCAAGGCGGTCGAGGGCATCGACCTCGTCGACCTCCCCGAAGCGGAATCCTGCTGCGGATTCGGCGGCACCTTCTCGATGAAGAACCACCAGACCTCCACCGCGATGCTCGCCGACAAGATCGCCAACGTGAAGGCGACCAAGGCCGAGATCCTCACCGCAGGCGACTACTCGTGCCTCATGCACATCGGCGGCGGCCTTTCGCGCCAGCGCGCGGGCGTCCGCCTCATGCACCTCGCAGAGATCCTCGCCGGCACGCGAGAGCAGCCCTGGGAAGCCCCCGAGACCACGACGAAACTGGGAGCCTGAAATGACCCGCGAACACCCCGCCGTAAGCGCACCGACAGGCTGGTCGCCCTCGGCCCCCGCGCCCGAAGAGCCCCTCAAGTGGGGCAAGCCCTTCCCGAAGGCCGCCGCCCAGACGCTGCGCAACACGCAGATGCGCCGCAACCTCACCCACGCGACGACGACCATCCGCAACAAGCGGGCCCTGCGCGTCGCCGAGATGCCCGACTGGGAGCAGCTCCGCCTCGCCGGATCGGCCATCAAGAACCGCGCGATGTCCAGGCTCCCCGAGCTCCTCGAAGAACTCGAGCGCAACGTCACCGCACGCGGAGGCGTCGTCCACTGGGCGAAGGACGCCGCGGAGGCCAATGCGATCGCCTACGCGATCGCAGCCTCCAAGGGCGTGGACGAGGTCGTCAAGGTGAAGTCGATGGTGACCCAGGAGATCGGGCTCAACGAGTACTTCGCCGAGCGCGGCATCGCCGCCTGGGAGACCGACCTCGCCGAGATGATCGTCCAGCTCGCCGATGACATGCCGAGCCACATCGTCGTCCCGGCGATCCACCGCAACCGCTCCGAAGTGCGCGCCATCTTCAAGGCCCGCATGGGCGATGCCCCCGAGGACCTCGGCGACAAGCCGGTCGAACTCGCGGGAGCGGCGCGCGCTCACCTGCGCAAGAAGTTCCTCTCGGCGAAGGTCGCCATCTCCGGATCGAACATGATGATCGCCGAGACGGGCACCCTCACCGTCTTCGAGTCCGAGGGCAACGGCCGCATGTGCCTCACCCTGCCCGAAACCCTGATCTCGATCGTCGGCATTGAGAAGATCGTCCCGAACTACCGCGACGCCGAAGTCATCGCGCAGCTCCTCCCCCGTTCGGCGACCGGCGAGCGCATGAACCCCTACACCTCCATGTGGACCGGCGTCACCCCGGGCGACGGCCCGCAGGAGTTCCACCTCATCCTCCTCGACAACGGGCGCTCGAAGGTCCTCGCCGACCCGGTCGGCCGTCAGGCCCTGCACTGCATCCGCTGCGGTTCATGCATGAACGTCTGCCCCGTGTACGAGCACGTCGGCGGCCACGCCTACCAGAGCGTCTACCCCGGCCCGATCGGCGCGATCCTCACCCCGCAGCTGCGCGGCTCCTTCTCGCACTCCGACCCGGGCGCCTCCCTCCCCTTCGCCTCCTCGCTGTGCGGCGCCTGCTTCGACGCCTGCCCCATGCGCATCAACATCCCCGAGGTCCTCGTCGAGCTCCGCCACCGCGCCGTCGAGGCTCAGCGCGGCGGCCTGCCGAGCGTGTGGGATGTCGCGATGAACGCGGCGAAGATCCCCATGGCCTCCGGGCCCCTCATGAAGGCCGCCGGGCGCCTCATGCCCGTGGGCCGCGCCCTCGCGGGCTCGGATCGGCGCATCGTCAACCTGCCGTGGCCCGGCACCGCATGGTCGAACTCCCGGGACGTCCCCGCTCCGCCCGCCCAGACCTTCCGCCAGTGGATGGCCGAGCACGCCGAATCGGGGCCCGCCCCGGCCTGCGGATGCCATGGGACCTGCGCGGGTTCTTCCGAAACGCCGTCGGGGACCGCGACGACGCCGCTGATCGACGATAAAGGAGCCCAGCTGTGAGCTCGAGGGATGAGATCCTGGCAACCCTGAGGGCTGCCCGCAACGCCTCCCAGTCCGCCGCCCCCTCGACCGAGGTGCCGCGCGACTACCGTCTCGAGGGAGACGACTCCCCGGGGTCCGCCCCGGTGCTCGCCGAGTTCGTCGAGAAGCTCGAGGACTACAACGTCGAGGTCCATCGCATCACGACGGATGCGATCCCCGAGACGATCTCATCGGTCCTCGACGCGCGCGGCGCCGAATCGGTCGTCGTGCCCGCCGGGCTCGACGCGGCCTGGAAAGAGGCCGCTGGGAAGGGGGAGTGCCTCCTGCGCGTCGATTCCGTCGAGCACCCGCTGAGCAAGGACGAGCTCGACGCGACGCACGCAGTCGTGACGGCTTCACGCACCGCCGTCTCACTGTCGGGGACCATCATCCTCGACGGCGAGCCCGATCAGGGCCGGAGGATCATCACCCTCCTGCCCGACCTGCATCTGTGCGTCGTCAACGCCTCGACCGTTCAGGCGACAGTGCCGCAGGCCGTCAGCATCATCGGCGAGAACCCCACGCGACCGACGACCTGGATCGCCGGGGGCTCGGCCACTTCGGACATCGAGCTCGTCCGCGTCGACGGCGTGCACGGTCCGCGCTCCCTCGTCGTCCTCCTCGTCGAGGACCTCTGAGTTCGAAACTCCGCCCGCGGGCCCGCCGGATCGAC
>NZ_JBNOYB010000089.1:0-7783 GCF_050312375.1 Schaalia sp. | reverse complement strand
GGTGTCGCCCCCGTCGTGAAGCGAAGTCCCGGGTCGCGGGCGGAGGGCCCGCAGAACCCGGCCCGTGAAGGGGTCAGGAAGCGCGGCGGGCTCGCGCGGCGCGGCGCTTGAGGGAGCGGCGCTCCTCTTCGCTCATGCCGCCCCAGACGCCCGAGTCCTGGTTGTTGTCGATCGCCCACTGGAGGCACACGGCCTCGACGGAGCAGGTGTGGCAGACGGCCTTCGCTTCACTCGCCTGGGCGATGGCGGGCCCGGTGTTGCCGATCGGGAAGAAGAGTTCGGGGTCAACACTGAGGCAGGCGGCCTTGCTACGCCAATCCATCGTTCGCATCTCCTTGAGTGAGCGCTGTCGAAACACAAAAGCCCGCGACGCCGTGATCGTCTTCGGCACCCGGACACTGCCGTTTAGTTTCCGTTAATCTTCCCCCCGGTTCAAGTGATTAACGTCACATAGTTGTGAAGTCGTCTGTGGGAGTCGTCACCCCGCCGATTCCGGTACGACGATCCCGATCCGGAACCAGCGTCCCCGGATGCGCCCGAAGCCTCGTCGCGGGTCCTCGCAGCGGTGCTGAAGCGCAGGCGGCAGGGGGATCGACCCGTGGGCGAAGGCGCGGATCGCATCAACGCTCGGATTGAGGACGAGGAGCTGCGAATCCTCATCCGCCACCGCCTGACTCCAAGACGCCGATGGGAGCGAACGAATCCTCGGCGCGCTCACTCCCCGCGTCCGGGCGATCGCCTCCAACGCCCGTTCCGCAAGATTCTCGCGATCGCCGAGGAGCACCCACGATCCGCCCCCAGGGGGATCCAGGCCCATCCACGAAGGGCCGATGAGGATGACGGGCTCTTCGAGCGGCTCGGCCGACGCCCTCGCCTCTGCCCACGGCCTGACCGCTTCGCGGGGCGCCTCGGCCCTGCGATGATCGACGAGGGGCAGGCATGCCAGGCGTGAATCACCGGAGGGATCGCGGAGCCACCAGTGATGCCCCGAAACGGGCCGACGGCCGCGTCCTTCAGCAGCGCCCGAGGCCGTCGAAAGGGGCGCCCCGGGGGAGGGGCCCGCGCCCGCGATCATCTCGAAAGGATCGGACGACCTGCTCAATACGATTCTCGCGGACGACAGGAGCGCATTGCCCACCCCAGGGGGCTCACCGCTCGAACGCCCGCCCGCCCACGCCGCCACCGTGACGCAGCCGACGGCCTCCGCCGCCCGGATCCCCTCAATCAGGAGTTCATCGGCGCGCAAGGGTCCGTACACCGCCATGAGAAGGCGGCGGGCCTCGACGAGATCGGGCAGGACGAGGACACGCGCCCGCCCATCGGAGGCCGCCTCGAGTTCGAGGAGGAGGTCCTCCGCCCGATCCGCAGGCGATGCCGACTCCTCGCAGACGCCGTCGAGGCTGCGCATGCGCATCCCGAGCGACAGCGCGATCACGGCCCCGATCGAGCGCGCGGCCCGGGCGCCGATCCCGGCCTCATCGGCATCCGTGCGCAGTACGACCCGGCCGCCGCTCCACTCGAGCGCGTGATGCGCGCCGTCCTCGATCCCATCGACGAGGGCGATGGGCGTTCCCGTGACGGCGCCCGCCTGAACCGGTCGAGCGCTGAAGAGGCGAAGCTCCTCAGCGGTGATCGCGGCGGGGAACTCGGGCGCCCAGGGCAGCGGAGCGACCTCGACGGGCCAGGCGGGCGCCGACCAACGGCGGCCGAGGGCGAACTGAACGACGCCTGTTCCCGGGATGATCGCCCGTCCCGGGATGCGCTCGAGGCGGGCGGCATCGGGGCTTCCGATGAGGTCGATCGAATCCGACTCGCTGACGCATCGCAGTGCGATCCGCAGATCGAGGTTCTGCCTCATCGACGCCGGGATCGCGCCCGCCGGACGCTGGGTGGAGGCGATGAGGTGGATGCCGAGGGATCGCCCCTGCGCGCAGATCCTGTTCATCGCGTCGAGGGCGCGCGGGTGGGCGTCGATGAGGGAGGCAAATTCATCGACGACCACGAGGATCCTCGGCGGGGGCAGTGCGGGCCCGTCGAGCGCGCAGCGCGCGGAGTAGTCGGGGACCTCGAGTGCGGCGAACTCGCGCTCCCTTGCGCGCACGAGCGCGAGGAGGCCCCTGATAGCGCGGGCGGTGCCGTCCGCACTCAGATCGGTGAACACAGCTTCGACGTGGGGGAGTGCGCAAAGGGGAGCGAAGGCGGCGCCTCCCTTGTAATCGATGAGGATGAGCCGGAGCTGAGCGGGGGAGTAGGTGCTGCTCAGGGCTTTGAGCCAGGTGAGCAGCGCTTCTGACTTGCCCGATCCCGTGGTTCCGGCGACGAGCGCGTGCGGACCGTCATTGACGAGGTCGATCCGGACGAGGCCCTGAGCGCTTTCACCGATCGGCGCGCAAAGCCCACTCCGCGCGTCGTCCCCCGATCGCTTCGCGCTCTCGAGGAGGGGCACGAGGTCGAGGCGCTTCGGCAGGCTCCGCGCAGGATCCTCTGCCCCGAACTGATCCCACCACGCGCTTGCGAGCGGGAAGTCGTCGGCTTCGAGGATCGCCTCGCACCACTCGGGCGCCTGCGCGATATCGGCGGCGATGCCGATCCGGAAGCGCGGAATACCGGGCGCCGTTGCGCGCGGATCGGAGCGGACCCGATGAGGGGGCGCCGAGTCGATGATCTCGACGAAGGCCCGCTCGTGCCCGAAGAGGAGGCGGCGGCCATCGGGGAGGTCGAGGACCGCGCCTCCGAGCCGTGCGATGAGCGAAGCAGCGATCCCGTCGGCCATGCGCGCGCCGTCCGGGCCGATGCAGGCGATCGCCCGAGGCGCGTCCGGGGAACCCGCATCCGCCCTGCGCGCGCTCTTGGCCGAGGGGATGGGGATGCGGAGCGAGCAGTGCTCCGGGATCCGACCGCCGTGCCCCGATGCGGCCGCGAGCATGGCGAGGCGGAGCGCGAGGGCCCCGGGATCGCGTTCCCGCCGACGCCTTCGGGCCACGAGGACGGCGGCGGTGACCAGGAGGGCCGCGAGGGTGAGGCCCAGGAGCGGGAGGAACTGCGGGCCCCGGGGAAGGCGTCCTGCGAGTCGGGGGACCACCAGGAGGGAGAGGGAGACGAGGGGGAGGAGGAACAGGGCGGAGCCGCGACGCCTGCGCCCCTCGCGTCGGCTCAGTGAGGCGGGCCGGGCGCGCACCGCGAAGACGTCGGAGCCCGCGAGGATCCGGCTCCCGGGCGCAAGGGCGCACTCCCGGTCCGCTTGAAGCGCCCTCGTGAAAGGCCCCCACCGAAGGGCGGTGCCGTTGCGCGACCCCAGATCCGTCAGGAGCGCCCGGGCGCCGCGCATCCTCACACGGGCGTGACGGCGTGACAGCAGAGGGTCCGCCAGCCCCGTCCCCTCCCGTCCGATCTCGCAGGGCAGGGGGAGGACGAGGCCGGTGTCCGGGCCCCGGACGCAGACGAGGTGGTGCGCGGACCTCAAGGCGAGGCGTGCGCTCGCGGCTCCTTCATCCATCGTGCATCCCGCCTCTCGAATCCTCCTGCCCGTACTGTGGCGCCCGCGCATGAAGCCCGCGAAGGGCTCGCGCGCGGATTGTGGATAACTTCGCTCCTGCCGGGGTCCATGTACGGGCGGGCCGAAGACGCCCCCGCCGATGCGACAATGGGCCCATGAGTGACAAGGACGTGCCCGCGCAGGAGCATTCGCCCCGTTGGACCGCCGTTCGCGACCGCCACGACGCCCTCGTGGCCGTCATCGAACGCGCCCGTAAGGCGTACTACGAGGACGACGCCCCGGAGATGAACGACGAGGACTACGACCGCCTCTACCGGGAGCTCGAGACGATCGAAAGGGATCACCCCGAACTCGCGGGCGCCGACTCGCCGACGGCGAGCGTGGGGGGCGCCGCCCGATCGGACTTCGCCTCGGTGCGCCACCTCGCGCAGATGACCTCGATCAGCGACGTCTTCTCCCCGGGCGAACTGGCCGAATGGATCGAGCGCGTCGAGACCGACCTCGGCATGAGCGATCTCGACATGACCACGGAGGTGAAGATCGACGGACTCGCCGTCAATCTCCTCTACGTCGATGGGCGCCTCGTGCGCGCCGCGACCCGCGGGGACGGCTACACGGGCGAGGACGTCACCGCGAACGCCCTGACGATCGCCAGCATCCCCCAAGCCCTGCGGGGCGGCCCCTTCCCGCATCGCGTGGAGATCCGGGGCGAGGTCTACATCCCCATCGCGGACTTCGAGGCCTACAACCTCGAACGCGAGAAGGCGGGGGAGGCCCTGCTGGCGAACCCGCGCAATGCCGCAGCCGGCTCACTGCGGCAGAAGGACCCCGAGATGACGGCGAAGCGCCCGCTCGCGGTCCTGGCGCACGGCGTCGGCTTCCTCGAGCTCGGGGCATCCGGCTTCGAACCCCCGAAGAGCCAATTCGCCTGGTACGGGCTCATCGAATCCTGGGGCCTGCCGGTATCGGAGCACACCCGGCTCCTACGGGGCAGGGAGGCGATCGAAGAACGCATCGGCGAACTCGCCGACGCCCGCAAGGACCTCGCCTACAAGATCGACGGGGTCGTCGTGAAAATCGATGACCTCGACCTTCAGCGCAGCCTCGGCATGACCTCGCGGGCCCCCAGATGGGCCGCCGCCTACAAGTTCCCGCCCGAGGAGGTCCACACCCGCCTTCTCGACATCCGGGTCCAAGTCGGGCGCACGGGCAGGGTCACGCCCTACGGCGTCATGGAGACCGTCCTCGTCGACGGGTCCAAAGTGTCCCGGGCGACCCTGCACAACGCGCAGGAAGTCGAACGCAAAGGGGTCCTCCTCGGCGACCTCGTGGTCCTGCGCAAGGCCGGGGACATCATCCCCGAGATCCTCGGTCCGGTCACGGCCGCGCGCACCGGCGAGGAGCGCCCCTTCGTCATGCCGAGTCGCTGCCCTTCGTGCGGCTCGGAGCTGGCGGCGGAGAAAGAGGGCGACGTGGACCTGCGCTGCTTGAACAAAGCGGGATGCCCGGCGCAGATCACCGAGCGCGTCGCCCACATCGGTGCGCGCTCCGCCCTGGACGTCGAGGGGCTGGGCGATGAGGCGGCGCTCGCCCTGACGCAACCGGAAGCGGCCCGTGAGGATGTCGCCGCATCCCTGGTCGCCGGTCAGGCCGTCCTTCTCGAGGACGGGACCGTCCTGCGCCTGGCGGGAGTCGACGACCTCGCGCCCGCGGACCAGCTCGCGGCCGCCGAATCCCTGCTGCCCGCGCCCCAGCGGCCCGCGCTCAAGCGCGAGGCCGATCTTTTCGACCTCGATGCCGATGCGTTGCGCGAGGTCTTCGTATGGCGGCCCGCGATGGAACGGGGCGAAGCGACCGGCGACTGGACGCGCGTCCGCTACTTCTGGACGAAGGCCTTCAAAGCTTCGACCCGCAAATCCGAACCGGGCATGGTCCCGATCGAGACCCAGCCCTCGAAGTCCACTCTCGACATGCTCGCCGAACTCGACAAGGCGAAGAAGAGCCCGCTCGCTCGGATCCTCGTCGCCCTCTCGATCCGTCACGTCGGACCGACCGCTGCGCGCGCCCTCGCCGACGCCTTCCACTCGATGGAGGCCCTGCGCGCGGCGAGTCTCGAGCAGCTCTCCGCAGTCGAGGGCGTCGGACCGACGATCGCCGCTTCGCTGATCGAGTGGTTCGGGGTCGAGTGGCACGCCGAGCTCCTCGAGGCGTGGATGCGGGCGGGTGTTTCGATGGAGGACGAACCCGTCGAAGCGCTCTCCAACGTCCTCGAGGGCCTCGCGATCGTCGTCTCCGGGGCGATGCCCGGATACGACCGGGAATCCGCGAAGGAGGCGATCGTCAAGCGGGGCGGGCGCGCCACCGGCTCGGTGTCGAAGAAGACGGATCTCGTCGTCGCGGGTCCCGGTGCCGGGTCGAAGGCGACGAAGGCGGAGTCCCTGGGCGTCCCCGTCATCGACGAGACGCGTTTCCAGGAGCTGCTCGACGGGGGCCTCGAGGCGCTCGGGCTGGCGCGGCGGGAGTAGCGGAGCCCCGCCCCTTCCCGCACCGATGGCGCTCCCGCTCCGGCGGGGTTGTGAGGCGCAGAGCCCCGATGTCCCGCCGCTGTGCCTCAGGCGCTCTGCCTCGCCCTCGTGAGCTCGTGGATCGAGGTCGCGATATCTCCGGGGAGTGCGATCGAGCGCTCGGCGATCCCGGCCGGGACGAGCGGGTGCGAATCGAGGGTCGCGAAGACGGCGTCCGGGGAGGTGTGGACCGCCTGCCAGAAGGGGTACTTGATGATGCCCGGCGTGTTCATCCCGACGCCGAGCTCGAGGTAGACGGTGCGGCCGGTGCGGGCGCTGAAGTCCCGGTAGCGGGCCGCCGCCTCGTGCCAGGGGGCGTCCTCGACGAAGCGCGAGTCGACGCGCAGGTGCATCATCGCTTCCGCCCCGCACCACGGGCAGCGCGGGATCGACGAGGCCGGGACCGCGAGACCCGACTGGTCGGCGGCCATTGAGCGGATGGCCGATTCGTTGCCCCACGTCTCGGGGCGGCACGGGATCGAGCACTGGAAGCGCCCGTAATCGCCCTGGGTCGCGAAGAGGCGCTCCTCGGGGAATCCGGCGAGGGGGAATTGGTGGTCGACATTCGTCGTGAGGACGAAGAAGTCGCTCCCCTCGAGCAGGGAGAGGAGCTCCCGGTAGGCCGGGAGCGGCCCGGGCTCATAGCGGTTGAGGAGGACGTGCCGCGACCAGTACGCCCATTTCGTCTCGGGCGAGGGGAAGGGGTGGAAGCCCGCCGAGTACATGTCTGTGAGTCCGAATGCGTCGATGAAGTCGGGGAAGGCGCTCTCGAATCGGGGGCCGGAGTAGGTCAGGCCTGCGGAGGCGGAGAGCCCGGATCCGGCGCCGACGAGGACGCGGTCGGCCTTGTCGAGGGCGTCGACGAGGGCGAGGGCCTTCTCGGACGGATCCTCGGCGCGGGAGAGGTCGAACGCGGTCATGAGAGGAGCTCCTTGTAGAGGGCCTCGTCGGATTCGTGGTACACGCAGAAGACGATGCGCTCGGGCAGGGGGGTGGATTCGGCGAAGGCCCTCGTCTCGCCGACGGCGATCTCGGCGGCGCGCTCGGCGGGGAAGCCGAAGACGCCGGTGGAGACGCAGCACAGGGCGAGCGAGCGCATGCCGTGGGCGGCTGCTGCGGTCAGGACGGAGCGGTAGGCGCGGGCGAGGAGGCCCTCGTGCCCGGCGGTGAGCTCCCCGCGGACGATCGGCCCGACGGTGTGGATGACGAAGCGGCTCGGGAGGTTCCACGCCTTGGTCACCCGGGCGTCGCCCGTCGCGAGTGCGTCGCCGCGCATGATCGCGTCGCATTCGTTGCGCAGCTGGAGGCCCGCGGCGGAATGGATCGCGTTGTCGATGCAGTAGTGGAGGGGCGCGAAGCAGCCGAGCATCGCGGGGTTCGCGGCGTTGACGATCCCGTCGACTTCGAGGCGGGTGATGTCCCCGCGCCAGACCGACAGCCGTCCCTCGGTCTCGGGGACGAGGGCGCGCGCCGCGTTCTCCTCGCGCAGGAGTTCATCTTGGAGGGCGAGCCATTCGGCGGGGAGCGGGCCGGGTGCGCGGATGTTCATGAGGGCGCGCAGCGCGAGGCGCGCCGAGTCGAATGGTGCGCAGAACTCCTCGACGCAGGGCGCTTCGGGGGTCTCGTCGAGGAGTCCCTCGATGAGTCGGCGGACGCGCGGGTCGGTGTGAGTGCCCGTCATCGTTCGGCGGCTCCTTTCTTTCGTTTCCCCGGATCGGAGAAT
>NZ_JBNOYB010000088.1:0-36367 GCF_050312375.1 Schaalia sp. | reverse complement strand
TGCTCGGGGCGGCCCCGCTGCGTTGCTAGCCGGATGCTCGTTTTGCGCTTTAGCCGCCGGCTCGTTTGAGCGCGTGCGTGTGCACCCCTGTGCTTCCGCCTTTATCCTGTTTGAGTATTCAAACAGGAAGGTGGGTTCATTCATGGTTCGTCTTGCAGTGCTCCTGGGCTCCGTTCGCCCCAATGCTGCGGGAGCGCCGATTGCGCGCTGGGTCGTCGAAAAGGCGCGATCGATCGATGGGGTCGAGGCGGAGCTCGTCGATCTCAAGTCCTTCGATCTTCCTCTTTTCGCTGAAGCGGTCCCGCCGGCCAGCGCCCTGCCCCGGGATCCGAAGGGCGCGGCTTTCAATGCCGCGCTCTGCGAGTTCGACGCCTTCATCATCGTGACTCCCGAATACAACCATTCGATTCCGGGGGCCTTGAAGAACGCCCTGGATTTCTTGGCGCCTGCGACGCTGGCGCATAAGGGGATCGGCTTCGTCGGATACTCCTACACCGGCGGCGTCCGCCCCATCGAGCATCTGCGCCAGATCCTTGCGAACTTCGAAGCCGGCGCGGTGCGACCGCAGCTGACGCTCTCATTGATCAATGATTTCAGCGGCAAGGACTTCACTCCCGCCGCCCATCAGGACGGTGAACTCGAAGCCCTGGTCAAAGCGGTCGTTGAGCGCTCCGCGGTTCTGGCGCCTCTGCGCTGAACGCTCTTCCGCCCTCGAGGCTGAACGCGCCTCCGCCACCGAGCTTTCCGAAAGCGCGCAGTGGTGAGACGATGAACGCGTGGTGAACGACGACTCCCCAGTTCAGCGGCCCGGTTCGATCCTTCTGGCGGCAACGCCGATCGGTGATGCGGGCGACGCCTCCGCGCGCTTCATCCGTGCACTCGGAGAAGCCGAGGTGATCGCCGCTGAGGACACGCGACGGCTGCTGGCCCTGGCGTCGCGGCTCGATGTGCGCATCAACGGCAAGCTGATGAGCCTGCACGACCACAACGAAGCCGAGCGCGCGAACAAGGTCGTCTCCCTCGCAGAGGATGGTGCGCGGGTGCTCCTCGTATCGGATGCGGGAATGCCGACTGTTTCGGATCCCGGATTCCGGGTCGTGCGCACGGCGGTTGAACGGGGAGTGCGCGTCTCAGCCCTTCCGGGCCCATCGGCGCCGGTCACGGCTCTGGCGGTATCGGGTCTTCCCTCGGATCGCTTCGCCTTCGAGGGGTTCCTGCCCCGGAAGGAGGGCGAGGCGCGCAGCTCATTGCAACGCCTCTCCGACGACCCGAGGACCCTCATCTTCTTCGAGTCCCCCAAGCGACTCAATGAGACGCTCGTGAGGATGGCGGAGGCTTTCGGAGGCTCGCGCGAAGCGGTCGTCTGCCGTGAATTGACGAAATCCCACGAAGAGGTGCTGCGCGGCGATCTCAATGCGCTCATCGCTGCGACAGTCGGCGAGGTGCTCGGTGAGATCACGATCGTCGTCGCCGGATATCGGGGCGGCGGCAATGCCGAGGACCATGTCATGGCGGTGCTGGCCCTCGCCGAGGAGGGGATGCGCCTCAAGGAGGCCGCTGCGGAAGTCGCCGAAGCGACTGGTTTGAGGAAGAACGACCTTTACAAGGCGGCCCTGCGGCGCAGGGATGCGGCGCGGGAGGCCTGACGACCCGCTTGCAGTGCGCACGGAGGCGCAGTGAGTGTGGAGGCGCGGGGCGCGTGAATGCGCAGGGCGCGTGAAAGCTTGAAAGAGGAAACGTCTTTCCGCCTTCCCTCAGGCGTCTGCGATTCCGGGCTGCGAGGGGTGCGCTCTGCTCTCGATTCGGATTGGCCTGAGAGTTTCGTCTCAAAAGATTTCGGTATGCCGAAAACTCTGTGAAAATCATTCTCGTCAAGATTTCGGTTAGCCGAACTATTGTCGGATTTGAATCAAGAGAAGGGTGCATCCATGCAGATCTCCGCAACCCCCGCACTACCGCGGCGCCTCCCCGTGATCGGCGCGCTCGTCCTCGGCCTGACTCCCCTTCTCGGGGCGTGCGCTGCGGGCTCCCCGGCGGTCGGCGGGGCGGCGGACTCGCAAGCCCCCACCGTCTCAGTCGTCGCGACGACCACTCAGATCTGCGATTACATCACCCAGATCGCCACCGACTCCTCAGAGGAAGCGAGCCTCGCCCTCGTCAAAACCGCCGCTGACGGAACCCAGAGCCGCTCCGGAGCCGAAGAGGGGAAGGCGGCCACGACGCTTCGCCTCACCTGCCTGCTCGCCCCCAACGCGAGCGCGCACGAGCATGAAATGACCCCCGCTCAGACGAAAGCGCTCGCCGAAGCGGACATCATGTTCGTCAACGGCATCGACCTCGAGCACTTCCTCGATGACGCGGTCGAGGCCTCCGGCTTCACGGGAAGCATGGCCGTCACCACCGGCGTCCTCTCGGCCGCGGATGTCGACGACCTGAACGCCCAACTCGCCAAGGAGAAGGAGCTGCGCTACTCGGTGGACCGAGGGAGCCGAAAGGTCGAGGTGGCCACCTGGCCCTTCCCGCCCGAAGAAGGCGAAAGCGAAGCGGAGTTCCGATTCGACCCCCACGTGTGGACCAGCCCCAAGAACGCTGCGATCCAGGTTGCGAACATCGGCGACGCCCTCGCCAAGGCCTCCCCGGATAACGCCGAACTCTTCAAGGACAGGGTCGAGGACTACCTCAAGCGACTGACAGACCTCGACCAGTGGGTCACCCAATCGATCGCCTCCATCCCCCCTGAGCACCGCGTGCTCTTCACCTCGCACGACGCCTTCGGATACTTCTCGGCGAGCTACGGCCTCGACTTCATCGGCGCCGCGCTCTCGGACTTCAGCGAGCAGCAGGACGCGACCGCCGCGCATATCGCCGACGCGGCCCAGAAGGTCAAGGAATCCGGGGCGACCGCCCTCTTCGCGGAGAACTCCAACAACTCCAAGTCCATCGAGGCCATCGCCAAGGCCGCGGGCGTCACCGCCGTGATCGGCGATGACGCGCTCTACGGGGATTCCCTCGGCCCCGAAGGATCCGAGGGCGCGACCTACATCGGATCCATCATTCACAACGTCACGACCCTGGTCACCGCATGGGGCGGCCAGCTCGCCCCGCTCCCCGTCTCCGTCGGCTGAAAGGAGGCGAGCGAAGGGAATGCCGACCGCCATGCCACCGATTCTCCGATTCGACGCAGCAGATCTCGGCTATGCGCGAAGGCCCGTCGTCACCGGCCTCTCAGGGGTCCTTCACGAGGGCGAGGCCCTCGCCCTCATCGGCCCGAACGGCTCCGGCAAGACCACCTTCCTCCGTTCGATCCTCTCAGAGGCCGAGATCCTGGCCGGAAGCGTCGAAGTCGCGGCCGGAGCGATCGGGCACGTGCCCCAGTCGGCGGATCTCGACCTCGAGTTCCCCGTCACCGCCGAGGAAGTCGTCACGATGGGCCTTTACGGCGAACTCGGATGGTTCCGCCGCCCGGCGCGCGAACATCGCCTCCGCGTGCGGGCGGCCCTCGAACGAGTGGGGATGGGCGAGCGGGCGGGCATGCGATTCGGCCGTCTCTCGGGCGGCCAGCGCCAGAGGATCCTCCTGGCCAGGGCCCTCGTCGCCCGTCCTCGCCTCATCCTCCTCGATGAGCCCTTCAACGGCCTCGATCAGCCGAACAGGGACGCCCTCATCGACATCATCCGCTCGGTCAAAGCCGAGGGCGTGGGCGTCGTCGTCTCGACGCACGACCTCTCCCTCGCCAGACTCACCTGTGAGCGGGCCCTGCTCCTCGCGGGCCGCCAGATCGCTTTCGGCCCCCTTCAAGAAGTGCTGACGCCCGAACACCTCGCGCAGGCGTACGGCATCGGCTCCGACGTCCTCATCGAAGCCGATGCCGGGGCCGCGATCGAAGTGAGACTCACACGATGACGGAGTACTTCACCGAAGCCGTCGAGGGCTTGAGACTCCTCCTCTCGCAGGTCCCCGGCTTCGCGACGCCCACGAGCGCCCCCTACCTCTTCCGCCCCTTCCTCCTCCTCATCGTCCTCGCCCTCGTCATCGGCCCCGTTGCGACGATCGTGAACCTGCGGAGACTGGAATTCAACGCAGAGGCGATGGTCCATTCCGTCTTCCCCGGAATCGTCGCCGGCGCCATCTGGGGCGGAAGCGACAGGATCATCCCCGGAGCCGCCCTCACGGCGGTCGTCGTGGCCCTCGCACTGACCTGGGCCTCCCGCCGTCCGTCCCTCGCCGAGGGCGGCGCGGCGGTCATCCTCACCGGCTTCTTCTCGATCGGCGTCATCATCTCCTTGAAGAAGGGGGACATGTCCGGGCAGCTCGAGGCGCTGATGTTCGGGCGCCTCCTGGAGGTCACCGATGCCCGCCTCCTTCAAGCCCTCCTCGTCTGCCTCCTCGCCCTCATCCTCATGGCCGCGACCTGGAAGGAACAGCTCTTCGTCGCCCACGACAGGCACGGGGCCGGAGCCGCCGGTATCAACACGCTCCTCGTCGACGTCGTCATCAATGCCGCCGTGGGCGCCGTCGTCGTGTCCGCCTCCACCGCCGTCGGAGTCCTCCTCGTCATCGGCTACCTCGTCGTCCCGGGCGCCGCCGCGCGCCTCCTCGGAACGACGAGCCGGGCGATGGTTGTGATCTCGACACTCGTCGCCCTCGCCGGAGGATGGATCGGCATCGAATGGATGAACGCCCCCGCCGCGCGGCCGGTCTCTCCGCAGGCGGCGGTCTCCCTCTCCCTCCTCGGCGTCTTCGCCCTGTGCCTCGTCCTGTCGAGGCTGCTCATGCGCTTCCCGCAGATGAGGACCGGAGCGGCGGGGCTCGGAGCGCCCTCGGCCCCCAGGACGGTCGATGCGGCATGAATCTCTGGCACATCCTCCTCCTCCCGCTACTGGAAGTCCTCCTCGTCGGCGCCCTCTCGGGCCTCGTCGGCGTGCTCGCCGTCCTCAACAGGCGGGTCTTCTTCGCCGAATCCGTGACCCACGGAGTTTTCCCCGGCGCGGTGCTCGGGGTCGTGATCGCCGCAGGATTCGGAGCGGGGCACTCAGGACTGTCGGCCTGCCTCTTCGCGGGGGCCTTCCTCATGTGCCTGCCCCTCGCAGGCCTCATGGGCCTGCTGGTCCGCCTTCCCGGAATCTCCTCACAGGCGGCCGCGGGCATCGTCCTCACCCTGGGCTTCGCCCTCGGATACTTCCTCGCCACCTGGTTCCAACCCCTCCCCCTGCAGGTCGCCACCTTCCTCACCGGGAGCGTTCTCACAGTGTCGGAAGTCGACGTCGCAACGGCGGGAGCCGCATTGGCCGCCCTTGTCCTGCTCATGCGGGGGCGCGGCGGCATGCTGGCCTCGCACTGCTTCGACGCCTCCTCCACGCCGGCGCGAATGCGCCGGAGCCTCGACGGGCTCATGCACGCCGCGATCATCCTCGCCGTGGTCGTCGTGATCCCCGCAGTCGGGACGGTGCTCTCCATCGCGCTCATCGCCGCTCCTGCGGCGGGCCTCAAAGGGATCGCCCCCTCGCTGCGCGCCTATACGATCGCAGCGCCCCTGTCCGGCGCCCTCATCGGCCTGGCGGGACTGGGGATCGCGGTCGCGGCGGATCTGTCGGCCGGCGGGACGATCGCCGCAGTCGCGGGAGTCTTCTTCCTCGCCTGCGTGAGCCTCGGCGAGGGGAAGCGGATCATCGGGAGGGGACCTCGTCCACTCCCGCGGCGGCCAGGCGCTCGGAGGCGGCCGCTCCGGTTTCCGGCGACACGGCTTCGGTGAGGTCGGAGAGGACGCGGACCGTGAATCCGAGCGATGCAGCATCGAGGGCGGTTTCGCATACGCAGTGGGACTGGGCGAGGCCGACGACGTCGACCTCGTCGATGCTCGCGGACTCCAACAGCGAGGCCAGCGTGCGGCCGTCCTCGGTGCGTCCCTCGAATCCCGAGTAAGCGGCCGCGTACTGGCCCTTCTTGAAAGAAGCATCGGCGCCGATGCCCGCCAAAGCGGGGTGGAGCTCGGCCTCGGCCGTGCCGGCGAGGCCGTGCGGGGGCCAGGAGTCGACGAAGTCGGGCTCTGACGAGAAATGCCCGCCCGGTTCGATGTGCCAGTCCTGCGTCGTGACGATCAGGGCGTAGTCGCCGCGACGCTCGGCGATGAAGTCGGCGATCCGTTGAGCGCAGGCGTTGCCGCCCTCGACGGGCAGAGCGCCGCCCTCGCAGAAAGTGGGTTGCACGTCGACGACGATCAGTGCGCGGGACATGGGGGCTCCTTCATCCTCGCTTCTTGCCTTCGGATTTTACGGTACCCCTTCGCCGCCCGATCGGAGCCGGTCACGAGGGCGGGACGGCATCCCGCGAAGGGAGGAAGACCGGGCTCCCGGCGGGGGAGGGGAGGCCGTCTCTGCCCCGGGAGGGGAGACGAGGCGGCGGGCGCCGAGGCGGAAGACCGACGACGGGGTACGAGGGGCGCCGTTTTCGACGGAAGCGGGCCCGGCGACTAGTCTTGGAGGCTATGAGTCGCATTCTTTCCGCCGTCGCATGGCCCTACGCGAACGGCCCTCGCCACATCGGGCACGTGGCCGGATTCGGGGTCCCCTCGGATGTCTTCTCGCGCTACATGCGCATGGCCGGCCACGACGTCCTCATGGTGTCGGGCACCGACGAGCACGGGACCCCGATCCTCGTCGCAGCCGATTCCGAGGGCATCAGCGCGCGCGAGCTCGCCGACCGGAACAACCGGCTCATTGTCGAGGACCTCGTGGCGCTCGGCCTGTCCTACGACCTCTTCACGAGGACGACGGCGGGCAACCACTACCGCATCGTCCAGGAGATGTTCCGGACCGTACGGGACAACGGCTACATGATCGAGCAGGTCACCCGGGCCGCGATCTCCCCCTCGACGGGCCGCACGTTGCCCGACCGCTATATCGAGGGCACCTGCCCGATCTGCTCGACCCCGGGGGCCCGCGGCGACCAGTGCGATGCCTGCGGCAACCAGCTCGACCCGACCGACCTCATCGACCCGCGTTCACGGATCAATGGCGAGGTCCCGGAGTTCGTCGAATCGACCCACTACTTCCTCGACCTCCCCGCCCTCGCCCAGGCCCTGTCCGCCTGGCTCGACGAACGTGAGCAGTCGGGCACATGGCGCCCCAACGTCATCAAGTTCTCGAAGAACTTCCTTCAGGACATCCGCCCGCGCGCGATGACCCGCGACATCGACTGGGGCATCCCGGTCCCCGGCTGGGAGGACCAGCCGGGCAAGCGCCTCTACGTGTGGTTCGACGCGGTCATCGGCTACCTGTCCGCCTCGATCGAGTGGGCGCGCCGCACGGGCGACCCCGAGGCGTGGCGCCAGTGGTGGAACGATCCGGAGGCCCTGTCCTACTACTTCATGGGCAAGGACAACATCGTCTTCCACTCCCAGATCTGGCCGGCCGAGATGATCGGCTACAACGGTCGGGGAGCGCGCGGTGGCGAGCACGGCGAGCTCGGCGTCCTCAATCTTCCGACCGAAGTCGTCTCCAGCGAGTTCCTCACTATGGAGGGGAAGAAGTTCTCCTCCTCGCACGGGATCGTCATCTACGTCCGCGACTTCCTCGAGCGCTACCAGGCGGATGCGCTGCGCTACTTCATCTCGGCGGCCGGCCCGGAGACCTCCGACTCCGACTTCACCTGGGCGGAGTTCGTGCGCCGCACGAACGGCGAGCTCGTCGCCGGCTGGGGCAACCTCGTCAATCGGACCGCCTCGATGATCGCGAAGAAGTTCGGCGAGATCCCCGCTCCGGGCGAGCTCGAGGACATCGACCGCGAGCTCCTCGACGCGATCAATGCGGGCTTCGGCACCGTCGGCGACCTCATCCGGCATCACCGCCAGAAGGCCGCCCTCGCCGAGGCGATGCGACTGGTCGGCGAGGCGAACAAGTACGTCGCCGACACCGAGCCCTTCAAACTCAAGGCCCCCGAGGAGCAGGAACGCCTCGCGACCGTGCTCCACACCCTCGCCCAGGCGGTCGCAGACCTCAATCTCATGCTCTCCCCATTCCTCCCGCACGCGGCCAACGACGTCGACCGCGTCATGGGCGGTGCGGGCCGGATCGCGCCGATGCCGCGCATCGAGGAGGTCGAAGAGCTCGATCCCGAGGTCCTGCCCGACGCCTTCAACGGCCGGTCCGGCTACCCGATCATCACCGGCGACTATACGAGCGCGCCCGCATGGGGCCGCCACGAGATCACCGCGGGCACGCCGATCGCCAAGCCGACTCCGGTGTTCACCAAGCTCGACGAGGCGATCATCGAAGAAGAGCTCGCGCGCTACGCCGACTCGATCCCCGATGACGTGACCGGAGCCTGAACCCGGGCTTCCGCGTCGGCGGGCTTCAAGGGCTCGTCACGAAGGGAGGGTCCGAACCGTCATGGTTCGGACCCTCCCTCTTGTCCTCTCGGGTGAGAGCTCCCGGCACTAGCGCGAGCCGCGATTCGGTGCGGGGTCCTTTCCCACCACCAGGGCCGCGACGATCAAGGACAGGCCCAGCAGGCCGACGAGGCCGATGAAGAGTGCGGGGACATCGACGTTGGAGATGAAGGGGAGCGCGATGAAGAAGACGCCCAGGAGGGCGACGATGCATCCCCAGATGAGCTGACCGACACGGACATGCGTCGACCGGCCCGAGGCGCCCTGCGCGGGGGCGTCCGCCGCGGTCCAGACCTTCGGCGCTACAGGAGCAGCGGGCTGATCGGGCGCAAGCGCTTCAGGCGCAGCCTCCGAGGCGAGGGGCGCAGTCGGGTCAAGGGGAAACGTGGCCCCCTCGCCCCGGTCGCCCGGAGCGACCTCGTCCTCCTCGGCGTGGATCGCCTCGGTCTGTTCAGTGGGGGTGGCTTCGGTCTGTTCGGCGTGGATCGCCTCGGTCTGTTCAGTGGGGATGGCCTCGGTCTGTTCGGCGTGGATCGCCTCGGTCTGTTCAGTGGGAACGACGACCGTAGCCTCGAGCGGCTCGGGGTCGCCCGGCCGCTCGGCGGCGAGGGCCCGCAGCGGAGCCGTTTCGTCGGTTCCGCTCGGAAGGATCCGAGTGTCTTCGGTATGAGGATCGGGGGTCATCACAGGCTCCTGTTCTCGTCGTGAGCCGAATCGCTCAGGGGCTGGAGGTCATGCGCGGGGGCGGCGGACTGGGCGGATTCAGCCGACTGCTTCGAATCGGGGGCCGCGTCCTCGGCGGACTCGGCGGCGGCATCGGACTCGAGGGGCGGGGCGTCCTCGGAGTAGATGAAGCTCGTGAGCCAGGTGTCCACGTGAATCGTGATGCCCTGCTCGGAGCTCCAAGTGGACGATTGGGTCGACACGCCCGGCGCCGCGCTCTCGGTCACGTCGGCGCAGCTGCGAAGCCGCGCGACCCAATCCGCGGCAGAGGGGGCGTTCTCGTCCTGCGTGGCCGGTCCGCTCCAGTACGCGGCGACGACGTCATCGATCTCCCGCGTGCAGACGATCCTCAGCGGCTGATCCGCCCGGGCCGAGATCGACAGGTCGTACACCGAGGCGTCGACGTAGATGTCCTTGACAGCGCCCGAGGGGGCTGCGGTGAGATCGAGGTGGGCCTGACCGAGGATCGAGCCGGAGACCGCGTCGCTCGTCCAGTCGTAGCTG
The DNA here is from genome assembly GCF_050312375.1 of Schaalia sp. Classification (NCBI taxonomy): domain Bacteria; kingdom Bacillati; phylum Actinomycetota; class Actinomycetes; order Actinomycetales; family Actinomycetaceae; genus Schaalia; species Schaalia sp. The sequence goes on along the minus strand of NZ_JBNOYB010000088.1, from coordinate 26,754 downwards.
TAGGGGGTCTCATCGACGACGAGGTGATCGGAAGCGCTCGAGTCGTAGGTGGCGGACAGGCCGACCAGTGCGGTCGGCAGCGCCAGGAAGCAGCCGATGAGGGACAAGGCGATGAACCAGCCCGCGCCCTTGCCGCGGATCGAGGCGATGACGAGGGCGAGGCCGACGGTGAGGAGGCAGGCCCCCGCGCCGATGAGTCCCGCGTTCACCACGTCGGCGGGCATGTAGTCGCTGAAGAAGAATCCCCGGCCGATGAGGTACATCGCAAGGAAGGTGCCGGCCATGACGATGACGATGAGACCGGTGACGAGGAGGTTGGAACGACGGGAGACGTGATTGACGGGCACGGGAACCGGCGGCGTCCAGACGGCCGAAGGAGTGTAAGGTGCCCTTCCCTGAGGGGGCGCCGGAGGCATCGGCGAAGGAGCCGTGCGGGGCATCGAGTGCGCGGCCGGGCCCGTCGGCGAGTAGGGGACGCGCGCACCCTGAACGGGCGGCGGGGTCGGGACGGCCTGCGGTCCTCCCATGCTGCGCCAGTCAGCGCTCTGGGGCGCGAATGAGGGCGCCGAGGGCGGGACCGGCGTGCTGAACTGGGCGGAAGGCCCGCTTGCGGGCCGTCCGGGAGCCGCGAAGCCCGCGTCGGCCCCGTTCCCCTGAGGCGCGGGGCGCTGCGGTGCGGCGCCGACGAAGGGCTGGGCGGGGGCCGATCGAGCCGACGACCCCACCAGAAGCGCGATGACGACGATGACGACGAGCGCGAGGATCCCGAAGGTCCCGAGGGAAGCGAAGAAGGCGAGAGGGGAGCCCGCCGAGAAGTTGAGCGACACGGGCACGAATGAAGTCAGGCCCACGAACATCAGGAGACCCGCGCCGAGCTGGGCCGCATCGAGTCGTCCCGCGACGAGTTCCTCAGCGTGAATGCGGCCATCGCGCTGCTCCGGAAGCAGAGCCCAGGCGAAGCCGTAGAGCGCGAGCAGGGGCGGAGCGAAGATGCAGGCGATGACGCTCAGGCCGCGCACCAGGGCGAGATCCCACCCGGTCTTCGCGGCGATTCCCGAGCAGACTCCCCCGACCGTCCGGATCTCGGCGCGGTACCAGCCCGAGCGGCGCAGGGAGTGGAAGAAGCCCGAGTGCGATGGTCCGGAAGGCCCATCGCCCGGGTGCGGCGACGCGTAGTGACCGGAAGGATATGTCTCGTCCATGCCACTACTCTTCCGTGAAATACGCCTCGACGAAATGGGGAACAGCCCTGATACCTCCCTGAAAGATCAAGATCATGGACCGCGGGGCGCCTCGAGGGTGTGATGATAGGGGCGTGGCAGTCCCCTCTGATCCTGAAAACCGGTTCTGGGCCCCGCCCTCGCCGACCGGTGCAGGACGGGACTGGAATCCCCCCGCCCCGAATGCTTCGCGCCCGGCGCTCAGACGCGCGACGCCCGATTCGGTCGACATGCCGACCCCCTGGATGGCGGGAGTCGCATCGGGCTTGGCCGTGCACGCGCGCATCCCCGTGCACGTGGTCCGGTGGGCCTTCGCGGCACTCACGCTCTTCGGCGGCACGGGCCTCCTGCTCTACCTGTGGCTGTGGATGATGACGCCGAAGGACACGGGCCGATTCGCTCCGAACGGTATCGGCGGCTCGAGAGCGGCGGCCCCGCTGAGGGTGCCGGGGGAGGACCGTTCGAGGATCACCGCACGGAACCAGCTGTTCCTCGCGGGCTTCATCATCATCGTCGGAGGCCTCATCGCCCTGGGCCTGTCCGCCTTCGGCGTCGTCGACCTCAAGGACATCGTCTCCGCCTCCACGGTCATCATCGGGATCGGCCTCGCCTGGAGCCAGGGCGCGAACCTCGACAACTGGCGCTCCGGCCGCTTCCTCGTCATCGTGTCGATCGGCGTCATCATGGTGTCGATCGGCACGATCGTCCTCGTGGGCCGCGGCGACCCGCCCCTGATCCTCCTGCGCGGCGGTCTCATCGGAGCGGTCGTCGTCGCAGGCGTGCTCTTCGCCCTCGCCCCGCTGTGGCTGCGCACCTCCTCGGATCTGTCCGACACCCAGGCCCAGCAGGTGCGCGACGCCGAGCGCGCCGATATCGCCGCGCACCTGCACGACTCCGTCCTGCAAACCCTGACCCTCATCCGCTCGGCCGCGCACGACCCCGCCCGAGTGCGCGCTCTCGCCCTTTCTGAAGAGCGAGAACTCCGCTCATGGCTCTACACGGGACGCTCGCAGGCCGCCGATTCACTCGCCGAAGCGGTCCGTGAAACCGTCGGAGCCCTCGAATCGAAGTACGGCGTGCCCGTGGAGGTCGTCGCCGTCGGGGACTGCGTCCCGGGGCCGGGCGAGCTCGCCCTGGTCGCCGCGCTCGGCGAGGCCGCCGCGAACGCCGTGCGGCACGGCCGCCCTCCCGTCTCCGTCTACGTCGAAACCCGCCCCGAATCGGTCGAAGCCTTCATCAAGGACTCCGGATCCGGATTCGACCCCGCTTCGATCCCCTCGGATCGGCACGGTGTGAAAGACTCGATCATCGGACGCATGGAAAGAGCGGGCGGGACCGCGCGCATCCGGTGCCTCACCACGGGCACCGAAATCGCCCTGACCCTCCCCAGGATTCCCAGCACAGCACCATTCCAGCCGAAGAGGGGTTGAAAACATGCCGATCAGACTCGTCGTCATCGACGATCACGCGATGGTCCGCGCAGGTGTGCGCGCCGAACTCGAGAACTCCGGTGCGGAGCTCGAGATCCTCGGTGAAGCGGCCGACGTCGAGGGCGCCATCGCGGCCTGCCGTGAACTCAAGCCCGATGTCGCCCTGCTCGACGTCCACCTTCCCGGCGGGCACGGCGGCGGCGGCGCGGAAGTCGCGGCCTCCTGCCAAGACGTCGACGGCTTGCGCTTCCTCGCCCTGTCCGTCTCCGATTCGCCCGAGGACGTCGTCCAGGTCATTCGGGCCGGCGCCCGCGGCTATGTGACGAAATCGATCACGACCCCCGAGCTCGTCGAAGCGATCCGTCGCGTGGCGGCCGGGGACGCGGCCTTCTCGCCCAGACTCGCAGGATTCGTCCTCGACGCCTTCGGGACCGGACAAGTCGCGATCGGCGACGATGAGCTCGATCTCCTGTCCGCCAGGGAGCAGGAGGTCATGCGCCTCATCGCCCGCGGCTACACCTACAAGGAGGTCGGCAACGAGCTCTTCATCTCCGTGAAGACCGTCGAGACCCACGTCTCCGCCGTGCTGCGCAAGCTCCAGCTGTCGAACCGCAACGAACTCACCCGCTGGGCGATGCAGCGCCACATCGTGTGAGGACCGTGACTGCCCGGGGATTCTCCCCGCCCGGTCTTTGGCCCTAGGATTTCCCCGGGCGGTCGGACGATCGCCGGGACGGAGAACAGGGTGCGCACCATCGGATTCGACCGCGAGAAGTACGTGCGACTGCAGTCGCAGCACATCGCCGAACGCAGGGCCCAGTTCGGCGGGAAGCTCTACCTCGAATTCGGCGGGAAGCTCATCGACGACATGCACGCCTCCCGTGTGCTCCCAGGCTTCACGCCCGACAACAAGGTCGCGATGCTCTCCGAGCTTGCCGACGACGTCGAGATCATCGTCGCCGTCAACGCCAAGGACTTCCAACGGCGCAAGGTCCGCGCCGACCTCGGGACCACCTACGAGGACGAGGTCCTGCGCCACATCGACGAGTTCCGCGAGCACGGGCTCTTCGTCGGCTCCGTCGTGATCACGCAATGGGCGGACGACAACCGCGAGGCGAAGGCCGTCAAGCGCAAGTTCGAACGCCTCGGCATCAAGGTCTACCGGCACTTCCCGATCGCGGGCTACCCGAACGATGTCGCCCGGATCGTCTCCGACCAGGGCTACGGCCGCAACGAGTACATCGAGACGAGCCACGACCTCGTCGTCGTCACCGCGCCGGGACCCGGTTCGGGCAAGATGGCGACCTGCCTGTCCCAGCTCTACCACGATCACAAGCGCGGGCTCTCCTCCGGATACGCGAAATGGGAGACCTTCCCCATCTGGAATCTCCCCCTTGACCACCCGGTGAACATCGCTTACGAGGCCGCGACCGCCGACCTCGACGACGTCAACATGATCGACCCCTTCCACCTCGCGGCCCACGGCGTCCAAACCGTCAACTACAACCGCGACGTCGAGATCTTCCCCGTCCTGGGCCGGCTCTTCACCGAGATCCTCGGCGAATCCCCCTACCGGTCGCCGACCGACATGGGCGTGAACATGGCGGGGCTCTCGATCAGTGACGACGAGGCCTGCTCCGAGGCGTCGAAGCAGGAGGTGATCCGCAGGTACTTCAAGGCCCTCGTCACCGAGAAGAAGGAGCTGGCCGAGCCCGTCCAGTCCGAACGGATCGCCCTGCTCATGGCGAAACTCGGAATCGCCGAGACCGACCGGCCCGTCGTCGCGCCCGTCCGGAGGATCGCGAAGGCGACGAAGGCCCCGGCCGCCGCGATCGAACTCGCCGACGGCCGGATCGTCACCGGGAAGACCTCTGAACTGCTGGGCTGTTCCTCGGCGATGCTCCTCAACGCCCTCAAGGCCCTCGCGGAAGTCGATGACGCGGTCGAGCTCCTCTCGCCGGAAGCCATCGAACCGATCCAGACCCTCAAGACCGTCCACCTCGGATCGCGCAACCCTCGCCTGCACACCGACGAGGTGCTTATCGCGCTCGCGGTCTCTGCCTCGACCGACGAACGGGCGCGTCGCGCCCTCGACCGCCTCGGCGACCTGCGCGGATGCGACGTCCACACCTCGACGATCCTCGGCCCCGTCGACGAGGGGATCTTCCGTTCGCTCGGCATCCAGGTGACGAACGAGCCGGTCTACGCGACGAAGTCCCTGTACCGCAAGAAGTAGGGGGCGAGGGCGGTCCCCGGCGCCCTCCCGTCGGGAGCACCACCAGAGCATCGGCGCGGAGCCGGGCCGTACCGCAGACGCCCACGGCCTCAACTAGAGTGGTGACGCCATGACCGACTACACCGCCTTGCCCGATCTCGGGCCGATCGACCCGCCCCTGTGGGACCCCGCCCCGGAGGATCTCCCCGTCTGGGATCCGACGGCCGCGATGTCCGAGCCCCCGGCCGATGAGGCCACGTGGGCATCGGCGCCATCCCCCTATGAGGGCATCCCGCCGATCGAGGACGAATCGGAGTACGGGGCGTTCTCGCCGATCGCAAGCGGCGCGAATGCGGGCGCGCTCTGCGGGCCCGCCCCGGAGGAGCTCATCCGCGGGCTCAATGAACGCCAGTCCCAGGCCGTCGTCCACGAGGGCGGCCCGCTCCTCATCATGGCGGGCGCGGGTTCGGGCAAGACGCGCGTACTGACCCATCGGATCGCTCACCTACTCGCGACCGGACGGGCGAGCGCCGGTCAGATCCTCGCCATCACCTTCACGAACAAGGCCGCAGCGGAGATGCGCGAGCGCGTCGGGGCTCTCGTCGGGCGCGCCGCCTCGCGGATGTGGGTCTCGACCTTCCACTCGGCCTGCGTGCGGATCCTCCGGGCCGAGCACGAGGCCGCGGGCCTGCGCTCCTCCTTCACGATCTACGACGCCCAGGACTCCCAGCGGCTCATCCAGATCATCCTCAAGGCCGCGAACGTCGATATCAAGCGCTTCACCCCCAAGCTCGTCGCCGCGCGCATCTCCGATCTCAAGAACGAGCTCATCTCGGCGAAGAAATACGCCGAGACCGCGCAGAACGACCCGATCTCCACGGTCGTCGCCGAGACCTACCTCGAGTACGCGAAGCGGATGCGCGAATCGAACGCCCTCGACTTCGACGACCTCATCATGCGCACGGTGGAGCTCCTCGCAGGCAACCGCCTCCTCGCCGAGCACTACCATCGGCGCTTCCGCCACGTCCTCGTCGACGAGTACCAGGACACGAACCACGCCCAATACGTCCTCGTCCGCCTCCTCGTCGGGGACGGAGAGGACGGGATCGCGCCCGCCGAGCTCACGGTCGTCGGCGATTCCGACCAGTCGATCTACGCCTTCCGCGGCGCGACGATCCGCAACATCGAGGAGTTCGAACGCGACTTCCCGGGCGCGCGCACGATCCTCCTCGAGCAGAACTACCGCTCGACCCAGAACATCCTCTCCGCGGCGAATGCGGTCATCGCGAAGAACGAGGGGCGCCGCCCGAAGCGCCTGTGGACCGACTCGGGCGACGGCGCGCTCATCATCCTCGACGCAGCCGACTCCGAGCACGACGAGGCGCGCTTCGTCGTCGCCGAAATCGACCGCCTCCACGATGCGGGCGGCGAATGGGGCGATGTCGCCGTCTTCTACCGGACCAACGCCCAGTCCAGGGCCCTCGAAGAGCTCCTCGTCCGCCAGGGCATCCCGTACCGGGTCGTCGGCGGCACGCGCTTCTACGAGCGCAAGGAGATCAAGGACGCCTTGGCCTACCTCCAGGCCGTGTCCAACCCGGATGACACGGTGGCGCTGCGCCGCATCCTCAACGTGCCCCGGCGCGGCATCGGGGCGAAGGCCGAGCAGGCCCTGGTCGCGCACGCCGACCGATACGGGATCTCCTTCGGAGAAGCCATCGCGGACGTGTGGGAGGCGCAGGGCCGTCCCCTCGGCGAGGGCGAGGGCGTCGAATGGCCTGACGGGAAGCCGAAGCGCGCATCCGATTCGAGCGGCGCGCCCGGGGACGAGGGCGGGGCTGCGGCTCCGCTCGAAGGGCCGTCCGAGGACGCCGCGTCCTCTTCCGAAGGGGCCGTTCAGGTCCCGTCCGCGGATGATCGACCCGCGGCCGAGCCCGAAGCGGGTGGATGGCCCGAGGTGGCCGTGCCCGGGACGGCGGGGCCGTCGGCGGGCGGATCCCGTGGGCCCGGCGGGGACGGGGTAATGCTTTCGACGGGGGACGGTGATGCTCTCGGCGGGGGAGGGGCTGGACCGCTTCGGCCCGTGCTCGGGCTCGCTCCCCGGGCGGCGTCGGCGATCGCCGACTTCTGGGGGCTCCTCCAGGTGGCGCGAGCAGGGGACTCGGGCGCCGCAGCCCCTGCGGACATCCTCGAGGAGATCCTCGATCGCACCGGCTACCTGGCCGAGTTGCGCAAGTCCGAGGATCCGCAGGACGCCTCACGGGTGGAGAACCTGGCCGAGCTCCACTCCGTCGCGAAGGACTTCTCGCAGGTCGATCCCGAGGGCGATCTCGCCGCCTTCCTCGAGCGCGTCGCCCTCGTCGCCGATTCCGATCAGGTTCCCTCTGAGGACCAGCGCTCCGGGCAAGTCACCCTCATGACGGTCCACACGGCGAAGGGATTGGAGTTCCCGACCGTCTTCGTCACGGGGATGGAGGACGGAACCTTCCCCCACCAGCGCTCCCTCTCCGATCCGGGCGAACTCGAAGAGGAGCGCCGACTCGCCTACGTGGCGATCACCAGGGCGCGCGAAAGGCTCTATCTCACGCGAGCGGCCGTGCGCTCCGCCTGGGGCGCGCCCCAGGAGATACCGCCCTCGCGCTTCTTGGACGACATTCCGCCCGAGCTCCTCGACATCCGTCGTTCCGTCACCGCTCAGGACCGGGCGCGGGGCTCATTGACGGGATGGGCGGGTTCATGGTCCTCCTCGCATCGGGGACGCGGTCGCGATCCCTGGGGCGAGGACGGGACTCCGGTCTTCGGGAGCGGGCGCTCGGGCGCTGCGAAGCCGGTGAGCGGTGTTCGAGCCGGCACAGTGCGGATGGGGGCGAAACCCCCGCGCGTTCCCGTCGATCGTCCGCCTCTGGATCTTTCCGTCGGAGACCGCGTCAAGCATGAGACCCTGGGCGTGGGCACCGTCCTCGGAGTCGAGGGCTCGGGCCCGAAGACGATCGCCCGCGTGCAATTCGGGCGCGCAGAGAAGCGCCTTCTCGTCCGCATGGCTCCGATGGAGAAGATCTGAGGGAGGATGGCGAGGCCGCGGGGCGCTCCGCCTACGTCCTCGTTCTCTGCATTCCTCCATCATCTCTAGGACGAAATGCCTAGGCGGATGTAGTCTTGCCGTGGATATCTCGACGTCGAGCAAGCCGATCGGCGTTCGTATGTCAATCCCTGGAAGGAACTCGAGGTGGATCTGTACGAATACCAGGCACGTGATGTGTTCCGCGCTCACGGCGTTCCCGTCCTCCCCGGCATCACCGCGGTGACGGTTGACGAAGCCCGCACCGCCGCGACGACGCTCCTCGGCGAGGGGGCCGAGCTGCTGGTCGTCAAAGCGCAGGTGAAGACGGGCGGGCGCGGCAAGGCGGGGGGCGTCAAACTCGCGCGCACCCCCGACGAGGCCGCTGAGAAGGCCGAGGCGATCCTCGGCCTCGACATCAAGGGCCATGTCGTCCGCACGCTTCTCATCGCCTCGGGCGCCGACATCGCCGAGGAGTACTACTTCTCGATCCTCCTCGACCGCTCACACCGCCGCTACCTCGCGATGTGCTCCAAAGAAGGCGGAATGGACATCGAGACGCTCGCGAAGGAACGCCCCGAGGCCCTCGCCCGCGTCCCCCTGGATCCGGTGCGCGGCATCGACGAGGAGACCGCCCGCGAGATCCTCGTCGCCGCAGGATTCGACTCGGAACGATTCGACGACCTCGCCCCCGTCCTCGTCGCCCTGTGGGAGACCTTCCGCGACGAGGATGCGACCCTCGTCGAGGTCAACCCCCTGGTCACCGCGACCGATGGGACCGTCTGGGCCGTCGATGGCAAGGTGAGCCTCGACGACAACGCCCGTTTCCGCCACCCGGAGCACGAGGCCCTCGTCGATCGCGTCACCCAGGATCCGCGCGAAGCGCTCGCCAAGGAGGCCGGCCTCAACTACGTCCGCCTTGAAGGCGAGGTCGGAATCATCGGCAACGGCGCCGGACTCGTCATGTCGACCCTCGACGTCGTCGCCATGGCCGGTGAGGACCTCGGAGTGAAACCCGCCAACTTCCTCGACATCGGCGGCGGCGCGAGCGCGGAGGTCATGGCGAAGGGACTCGACATCATCCTCGGCGACGAGCAGGTCCGATCCGTCTTCGTCAACGTCTTCGGCGGCATCACGGCCTGCGACGAGGTTGCCGAAGGCATCCTCGGGGCGCTCGAGGTGCTGGGCGAGACCGCGACGAAGCCGATCGTCGTGCGCCTCGACGGCAACAAGGTCGAAGAGGGCCGCGACATCCTCGTCAAGGCCTCGCACCCCCTCGTTCACATGGTGGAGACGATGGACGATGCGGCCCGCCGCGCCGCCGAACTCGCAGCCGCCCCCGCACAGGCGAAGTGACACGGAAGGACACAGGCAATGACGATTTTCCTCAACTCTGATTCCCGCGTCATCGTCCAGGGGATGACCGGCGCGGAGGGGCGCAAGCACACTCAAAGGATGCTCAACGCCGGCACCGTGATCGTCGGGGGAACGAACCCCCGCAAGGCCGGTACCACCGTCCCCTTCGACGTCGTCGGTTACGGGCCCGCATCCGATCGGGTCGAGAACGGCCGTGTTGAAATCCCCGTGTTCGGGACGGTCGCGCAGGCCCGCGAAGCGACGGGCGCCAACACTTCGGTGCTCTTCGTCCCCCCGGCCTTCGCGAAGGGCGCCGCCCTCGAGGCCATCGAAGCGGGGATCGAAACGGTCGTCGTCATCACCGAGGGCATCCCGGTCGCCGATTCAACGGTCATCGTGGACCGGGCGCTCGCGGCGGGGACGCGCCTGATCGGCCCGAACTGCCCCGGCATCATCAGCCCCGGGCAATCGAATGCGGGCATCACCCCGGCGGACATCACCGGGCCCGGCAGGATCGGCCTCGTGTCGAAGTCCGGGACTCTGACGTATCAGCTCATGTACGAGCTCCGCGACATCGGTTTCACGACCTGCCTCGGCATCGGCGGCGACCCGGTGGTGGGGACCACCCATATCGATGCCCTGGCCGCCTTCGAGGCCGATCCCGACACCGAGCTCGTCGTCATGATCGGCGAGATCGGCGGGGACGCCGAAGAGCGCGCGGCCGAATGGATCTCGCAGAACATGACGAAACCGGTCGTCGCCTACGTCGCGGGCTTCACCGCGCCCGAGGGCAAGACCATGGGGCACGCCGGGGCGATCGTGTCGGGCTCGTCGGGCACTGCTGCTGCGAAAGCGGAGGCGCTTGAGGCCGTCGGCGTCAAGGTCGGGCGCACGCCTTCGCAGACGGCGCAGCTCGCCCGGGCGGCGCTCCAGGGCTGAGGAGGGCTCGGCGACAAGTCGGACGCTCAGAAGTGGGGCTCCGGCGACAAGTCGGACATCAAAGCCTGGAAACGGGTGAGATTCGACGAAACAGTCTTTCAATGTCCGACTTGTCACCGGGCAGGTCCGGGTGAGTGTGAGGCGGTGTCCGACTTGTTGCCGGGCATGCCCGGGTGAGTGTGAGGTGGTGTCCGACTTGTTGCCGGGCAGAGCCGGGGCGCGGTGAGACCTGCTGCCGGGCAGGCCCAAGGCCGACTCGTCACCGAGCGTCTCGGCGAATCCGCGGGCGGTCGGCGCTGCGAGAGCGGCGCCGACCCTTCGTGCGTGAGGATGGGACCGACATGAATGAGAGCCCTGCACCCAGTCCCCGGCCCGGCCCGGCCGCTTCTGCGAGGACGACCACATACGTCGCTCCGCGTCGAACGATCCGCCTCACCATGCCCGACGGATGGGCCCGTGCGGTCCTCGCGGGCGTGGAAGCGGTGTTCATCGCCTGGGCGTTGCTCGCCTGCGCCTCGGTCGGCGCCTACGCGACCGTCGCCTCGAACCCCTGGATGGGGAAAGCGAGTTGGGAGTCGGCGTTCCGCCTGGGCTCCGATCTCCTCGGCTTCTCCCTCGGCGCACCGCTCAACGCCGGCGGGGTCGCTTACCGCGCCGTGCCGACCCTGTTCCTCATCATCATCATCGTCATCCTCCGCCTCCTCCTGCGCTCCGGACGCGGTTTCCCGGCATCGGCGCTGTGGTTCGCGGTGCCCGCTTTTTCGATCGTCGCCTTCCTCATCGTTGGAGGAGGCTCGTACACGCACTGGTGGCAGGCGTATCCGGGTGCCCTCGGCGTACCCCTCATCGCCTCGGCCTGGGCGTACGCGGATGCGAAGGGCGGATGGAAGGCCCTTTCCGGGGGACGGGACTGGCTGCACGAGGGGCTTCGCCAAGGATTCATCCTCATCCTCGTCACCGTCCTGCTCTCCGGCGCGGCCCTCACCTGGACGCTGACGGCGCACGCCGAGGAGATGAAGGCGATCCACGCTCTTCTCCTCACGGGATCTCGCTCGGCTGACGCCCTGATCGTCGCCGTTCAAGCGCTGTACGCGCCGACGTGGATCGCCTGGGCACTGGCCTGGCTCTCCGGCCCGGGAATCTGGATCGGAGCCGATGCGCTCCATTCGCCGACGGTGACGTCCTCGGAGCCGATTCCGGGGATCCCGATCCTCGGCGCCGCGCCGGCTGCGACTCCCGGGATGATCGTCGTCCTCGTCCCGATCCTGGTCGCCGCGCTGCTCGGCGCGGTCCTCGGCCGGGTTCGCAAGCGCCGCGGATTCGCGGACCAGGCGCGCACCGGGGGAGTGGCCGTCTCCCTGTTCGCCCTGGTCCTCGTCGTGTGGCTCCCGAGCTCGGTCCTGCGTCTGGGCATCGAGCGCATGAGCAGACTCGGACCGGACCTCCTTCCGGTCTTCTTCGCCCTCCTCTTCGAGATCGGCGCGGTGTTCCTCCTCGCCGAGGTGTGCGTGCATCCGCGCTTCATCGAGTTCCTGCGCCTCCAATGGCGGATCTCCCGGCTCGGACCCGGGCAGACGGCCCGCGATCTCGCTCCCGTCACGGAGCGCTCCTTAGCCCTCGACGATGGCGCGCACGGCGACGATGGCGCGCGCGGCGACGAGGGCGGTCGCGCCGATGCCGACGAGGACGCGAAGCAGAACGATCCCGCTGAAGAAGCGCGTTCCTCACGTGCCCCCGACCCCCTTCCCCCAGTCGAGGACGATCATGAGGAAGGCGAAGAGACCCGTACCGGCGAAGCTCCTGCCGACAAGACCCGCGCTGAAGCGCAGGCCCCTCGGGCGAAGGCCCCGTCACCGCCGATCCCCGTGCCCCTCGAGGAGTCCCGCGCAGAGGCGACGAGACGGATCCCGGCCGTGAAGTCACCCGCGCTTCAAGCCGCAGAAGGACAGGGCGCTTCAACTGCGGGCGCGCCCGAGGAGAACGACGAGACGGCGACGAGGACGCGACATGACGTTGAATGAATCCGAGAGCGCCCACGGGCCGATCCCCGATGCCCGCATCGCGGTCCTGGTCTCCGGCGAGGGCTCGAACATGCGCGCCCTGGTCTGCGCAGCCGCTGAGACGAGCTGGGGAGGCCGGATCGCATCGGTGATCGCGGACCGGGAATGCGCGGCGATCGATTGGGCCGACGCCCGCCGAATCCCGACGCGCATACTCAAGCTCAAGGACCACCCGGATCGGCGGGCCTGGGACCTGGCGCTCGCCGGGGCCTTGGACGAATTCGAGCCGGACCTCGTGGTGAGCGCGGGCTTCCTCAAACTCCTCGGCCCCGCCGTGCTCACCCGCTACGAGGGGCGGATCCTCAACACTCACAACTCGCTCCTGCCCGCATTCCCGGGAGTCCGCGGCCCCGCCGACGCCCTCGAAGCCGGGGTCAAGATCGCGGGCGCCACCCTGTTCTTCGTCGATGCGGGGACCGATACCGGTGCGATCATCGCCCAGACCGCCGTCCCGGTGGAGGATGACGACACCCCGGAGAGCCTCCTCGAACGCATCAAGAGCGCCGAACGCCTCCAGCTCGTCGAATCCATCGGGCGCCTCATCCGTGAAGGCTGGACGATCCGGGGGCGCCGCGTCCGATTCGGCCAGCGGTGACCGAGCTCGCTTCGCGGAGCACCTACCGGCCTGGGCGCAAAGAGCGCTACGATCAAGGCGGCCGCGACTGGCGAGGGTGGGACACCACCGGGGAGCGGCCGCACGATCCCATGAGGCGTCGCCCGCCTGGGCGCCGGGACATGAAGACACCGACACCGGAGGAAAACATGTCCGTACGCCTGGACAATCTCGAATCCATCGATCGGCGCCCCCTCAAGCGCGCCCTGATCTCCGTCTACGACAAGACCGGCCTGATCCCCCTCGCCGAAGCCCTCGCGGCCGCGGGCATCGAGATCGTCTCGACCGGCTCGACCGCTTCGCGCATCGCCGAGGCCGGGATCCCGGTCACCCCCGTTGAAGCCGTCACCGACTTCCCCGAGTGCCTCGAAGGGCGGGTGAAGACCCTCCACCCGCGCATCCACGCGGGCATCCTCGCCGACCAGCGCAAGGCCGATCATCGCGAGCAGCTCGCCGAGCTCGGCGTCGCCGCATTCGACCTCGTCATCTGCAACCTCTACCCCTTCACTGAGACCGTCGCCTCTGGCGCCTCCTTCGATGAATGCGTCGAGCAGATCGACATCGGCGGCCCCTCGATGGTCCGCGCCGCCGCGAAGAACCACCCCTCGGTCGCAGTCGTCACCTCGCCGGACCACTACGCCGATGTCATCGCCGCAGCCGAGTCCGGGCGGGGCTTCACCCTCGAGGAGCGCCGAGGACTCGCCGCTGAGGCCTTCGTCCACACGGCCCTCTACGATCTCGCGATCTCGGGCTGGTTCGCCGGGGAACTCGAGCGCGAGGACCTCTCCGATGCACTCGACCTCGCCTGCGAAGAGCGCCTCGAGGCGGCCGATGCCGCATTCCTCGCGGCCTTCGGCGCCGACGAGGACGCAACCGGGGCCGAGGGCGCGACCGGGGTTGAGGACACGGTCGAAGAGACGAGCGACGAGACCTTCCCGGTCGTTGTCGCCGAGTCCTTCGAGCGCGTCGAAGCCCTTCGCTACGGTGAGAACCCGCACCAGAACGCGGCCGTCTACCGCCTCCTCGACCCCGAGCTCCTTTTCTCCGAAGAGGGGGACGGGGCTGACGGGGATGGGCTCCTGCCCGGTATCGCGAACGCCCGCCAACTCCACGGCAAGGCGATGAGCTACAACAACTACACCGACGGGGACGCGGCGATCCGCGCCGCCTACGACCACGAGCGCCCCTGCGTCGCGATCATCAAGCACGCGAACCCCTGCGGCATCGCCGTCGCAGACGACATCGCCGAGGCCCACCGCAAGGCGCACGCCTGCGATCCGGTCTCCGCATTCGGCGGCGTCATCGCGACGAACCGGCCCGTCACGGTCGAGCTCGCCGAGCAGATCGTCCCGATCTTCACCGAGGTCGTCCTCGCCCCCGCCTACGAGGACGGGGCCCTCGAGGTCCTCGCGGCGAAGAAGAACCTCAGGGTCCTCGAAGTGCTCCCGCCCGAGCGCGGCCGGGCCGAGTTCAAGCAGATCTCGGGCGGCCTGCTCGTTCAGGAGCGCGACGACGTCGACGCCCCCGGCGACGACCCGGCCAATTGGGCCCTCGTGGCCGGCGAGCCCGCCGATGCGAAGACCCTCGCCGACCTCGAGTTCGCATGGAGGACGGTCCGAGCGGTCCGCTCGAACGCGATCCTCCTCGTCAAGGACGAAGCCTCGGTCGGCGTCGGCATGGGGCAGGTCAACCGCGTCGATTCGTGCAGGCTCGCCGTGGAGAGGGCGAACACCCTCGGCGGCCGTGCCACCGGCGACGCCGCGAAGGACGCGGGAGCCGACATCCAGTCGGCCGGTGGCGCCCGCGCAGACGACATCATCGCCGACGCCCCGGAGCAGCGCTCGATCGGCGCAGTCGCCGCATCCGACGCCTTCTTCCCCTTCGCCGACGGCCTCCAGGTCCTCATCGACGCGGGCGTCACGGCCGTCGTCCAGCCCGGCGGCTCGATCCGCGACGAGGAATCGATCGAGGCGGCCAAGGCCGCGGGCATCACGATGTACCTCACGGGCACCCGCCACTTCGCGCATTGATCCGCCCTCGCGGCCGGCGCGCGAATGAACGATCATGGGTCTTCGTGAAGGCGCCCCCCTTCGCGAAGAAAGGACAGTTCCCACATGCGAGACCCCCTCGCGCGCGCGGCCGCGGACGCGGGCATCGCGCTGCCCCCGCTCGGTCCCACCCCGCGACATTGGATCGCCCCGTGGAAGACCCTGCGGGGGCCCGCCTGGCCGCTGCCCAGCGTCGCTCCCCGATTCGCCCGCGAACTCCTGCGCAGGCGCGTACCCGCCCTCCTGCTGGGGGTCGCGGCGACCACCCTGGGCACAGTCGCCTCCGCCCTCGTCCCCTGGGCGATGGGCCGCGCCCTCGACACCGCCCTGACGACGGGGGCGTCCGCCGAACTCGCGATCGCCGGGGGAGTGTTCCTGCTCGTCGTCGTCCTCGTCGCAGCGGGGGACGCCCTCACGCAGATGACGGAGATCACCACCTGGATGGGGTCCTCCGTCGGCTCGGCCAGGACGATCGTCTCCCACGCATCCAGGCATCCGCGAGCCGTCAAGCGCGACTCGACGGCGGGCGACGTCGTCACCGCGACGAACTCCGACGCCTCCGCATTGGGCAGGGCGACCTCCCTCATCCCCGAATTCGCGGCCTCGGCTGCGGCGACCCTCCTCGTCGCGGTCCTCATGCTGAGAACATCTCTCTCGCTCGGGCTCATCGTCCTCATCGGGATGCCGATCCTCGTCATCGGGCTCATGGCGCTCGGAGGACCCCTCGAAGCCCGGCAGTCAGCGATGCGCGACGAGCAGGGGGAACTGACGACGATCTCCACCGACGCCGTGCAGGGGCTGCGGATCCTGCGCGGGATCGGAGGGGAGGACTCGTATACGCGTGCCTACCGAGTCCAATCGCAACGGGCGCGGGCCGCCGCGGTCAAGGTCGCCCCGACTGCCGCCCTTTTGGCGGCGACCCGCTCCGCCGTTCCCATGCTGTTCTCCGTCCTCGTCGTCGCCCAGGGGGCGATGCTCGTTTTCGACGGAGCGATGAGCGTCGGCCAGCTCCTCGCCTTCTACGGGTACATGACCTTCCTGCGCCATCCCCTGTGGATCCTCTCCGACTCGGTCGAACACCTGACGCGCGCCTGGGTCGCGGTGAAGCGCGCTTCACGGATCCTCGCGATCCGCCCGATGACCCGCGACGAGGCCGACGCCTCCTCCTCGCCGCAGCATGAAGACCGTCCCCCGCTCGACTCCGATCCGATCGACTGGGCGAACGCGGCGCTGGAGGACCCCCGCAGCGGGGTCGTCCTGCGCCCGGGGCTCACGACGGCGCTGCTCGCCCCCAGCGTGCAGATCGCCCGCGATGTCGCGCGCCGTCTCGCCCGCGTCAGCGATGACGAATCCTCCGCGATCCTGTCCGGCCCCGGGTTCCGCCTCCCTCTTACGAGCCTGCCCGTGGACGAGGTGCGCAGACGCATCCTGCTCAGCGAGGAGACCCCGCAACTGTTCGCGGGCTCATTGCGCGAGAACCTCCTCGGAGCCGACGCGCCTCCGCCCGCCCGCCGTCCGCTGTCGGACACCATCTACCGGGAGGTCATCGCATCCGCTCCCACGGGCGAGGAGGTCCTCCTGTCCGTGAGCCACGACCCCTCAGGCGACGACCCCGCCCTTCTGGATGCGCTCACGGTCGCGGCGGCGTCCGATGTCCTCGCCTCCCTGCCCGGCGGAATGGACGGGCTGCTCGCGGAATCGGGGCGCAATGTGTCGGGCGGACAGCGCCAGCGCATCGCCCTCGCACGAGTGCTCGTGCACGATCCCGAGATCGCCCTCCTCATCGAACCCACCTCGGCGCTCGATTCCCACACCGAGGCCATCATCGGGCAGCGGCTGGCGGAGGCGCGCGACAAGCGCACGACCCTCCTCATCACGGAATCGCCCTTGCTCCTCGAGCATGCGGACCGCATCATCATCCTCGACTCCGACGGCTGCGCCGTCGCCTCGGGGAGCCCCGACGACCTCAGAGTCCTAGCGGAGGACGGCGCTCCCGGCACGGCCCATGCGCTGGCGCTGCTGCGCAAAGGGGAGGGTCGATGAGACTCCCCCTCGCCTCGCCCGCCCTCACCGGGAAGAGCCTCCTCGCCCTCGTCCGCTCCTACACCGCACCGATGACGGCGATCGTCGGGCTGCAGCTGCTCGCCGCGCTCAGCGCCGTCTGCCTGCCGTGGATCGTCGGGGACATCGTCGACGCCATCGGCGCGGGGACGACGCGCCAATGGGTGCTCGGGCGCATCAGCATCGCCCTCGTCCTCGTCGTGCTCAACTTCATCCTCGTGTGGCTCTCCGACTACAAGTCGCGCACTCTGGGGGAACGGATCTTCGCGATCCTGCGCGAGGACCTCGTCGACGCAGTCGTCCACCTGCCCCTGTCGACGGTCGAGTCCGCGGGCAGCGGCGACCTCATCGGGAGGACGACTCACGACATCGACCGAGTCCAGATGATGATCCGCAGGGGGCTGTCCGCGATCCTCGTCCTCGTGACGACGGTACTCGTCACACTCGTCGCAGCCGCCATCGTCTCGCCGCGCCTGGTGTGGGTGCTCATCGCGGAGATCCCCCTCGTCGTGCTCATCGCGAAGTGGTACATGCCGCGCACCATCCCCTCCTATCAGGCGTCCTCCGCCGTCGTCGCCGAGTTCTCCGGCGTCGCCTCGGAGACGGTCAGCCAGGCGGAAACGGTGGACGCCCTGCGCCTGGGGCCGACGCGGTGGGCCAAGTACGACTCCCTCCTCGCCCAGATGTGGCGCCTGGAGCGCTACGGCGCGTGGATGCGGGTCTTCCTGTTCGTCGGGATGGTCATCGCGACCCTCAGCCCGATCGCCCTCCTCATCGCATTGGGCGCAGTGGGCGTCCCCGCGGGGTGGGTGAGCGCCGGCGCCGTCACCACGATGGTCATGTACTGCTACCAGTTGCGCGTGCCGTTGTGGGAGGCGACCTTCTGGATCGATGAACTCCAATTCGCCTACACCTCCCTGCAGCGCATCTTCGG
Source organism: Schaalia sp. (assembly GCF_050312375.1). Lineage (NCBI taxonomy): Bacteria > Bacillati > Actinomycetota > Actinomycetes > Actinomycetales > Actinomycetaceae > Schaalia > Schaalia sp. The sequence continues at coordinate 8,823 of NZ_JBNOYB010000088.1, read as the reverse complement.
CGTCGACCTCGTCGAGGCGGATCGCACGGCGAAGGAGGGGGCCACGGGCGGCGGAGCCATCGTCGTCGACTCGGTGGGCTACGCCTACCGGGAGGGCGCACCCGTCCTCCACGACGTGTCACTGACTCTGCGCGAGGGCGAGACCCTCGCGATCGTGGGGCCGTCGGGTGCGGGCAAGTCGACTCTCGGACGCATGATCGCGGGCATCCACCCGCCCTCGTCGGGAACGGTGCGGGCGGGCGGCGTCGACCTCGTCGATCTTCCCGAGGAGGAGCTGCGGCGCACGGTCGTCCTCGTCACCCAGGAGCATCACGTCTTCGTCGGATCGATCGCGCAGAACCTGCGCCTGGCGGCGGCCGACGCGGATGACGCGGCCCTGTGGGAGGCCCTGCGCGCGGTCGGCGCCGCCGACTGGGTGGCGAACGAGGGCGGCCTCGAGATGCGCGTCGGAGCCGGGGGCGCCCAATTGCCGCCCGCCCGCGCCCAGCAGATCGCGCTGGCGCGAATCATCCTCATGAACCCCTCGACTCTGGTCCTCGACGAGGCGACATCCCTGCTGGATTCCTCATCGGCGCGCAGCGTCGAACAGTCCCTGGCGCGGGCCCTGCAGGGGAGGACCGTCGTCGCCATCGCCCACAGGCTTCACACGGCGCACGATGCGGATCGGGTGGCCGTCATGGTCGATGGGCGGATCGCAGAACTGGGGAGCCACGACGAGCTGCTCGCCCTCGGGGGCGAGTACGCGCGCCTGTGGAAGGCGTGGCGCGGCGGGGACTGAGGGCGTCCAGGGGCTCCGGCGGGGGTCACAGTCCCGCGTCGGGGTGTTCGGGGAAGACCGGGAGCACGCCCGGGATGTGACTGTGCGCCGTGAGGGGATTCGTGGGGATCTCGTAGGCCCGATCGAGGAAGGGGCGGATCCGTTCGGCGAGGTCGTCGGGCCGCCCGTCGGAGACGAAGACGACGCGCGGGTGGAGTTTCGCGGACTCGACGAGGTCGAGGATCGGCCGCGAATCCTCCCACTCCGACTCGACCCAGTACACCGTCCAATCCGGGCCGAGCGCCCCGGTCGCCGAGACGACGAGGCGGCGAACGCGGCAGCCGGGGGGCAGGGCGGTCACCACGTCCTCATCGAGGTCGATCATGAGATCGGGCCCCGATACGGCGGTGAGGCTCCCCTCGGGGATCTCGCGCGGATCTTCGGCCTTCGCGAGGCGTTTGGACGCGGAGATGTCCGGGCGTTCGGGCGGGTCGGCGAGCCGGAGCATCCAGTCCACGAACCTCCAGGTCATGAGCTCGGGGCGCACGTCGAGCACCTCGGGCGCCACGGCGCGGAAACGGCAGACCGCGAGGAGCCATTCGAGGGGATCGACCGGCCCGAGGAGGAGGCCCTCGCGCAGGTAGAGGGCCCGCTGCATGATCGCATCGCGCACGGGATCCTTCGCGACCTTGCGGGCCTTGTGCAGGCGGCGGTGGAAGCGCTTCTGCGCCGAGGCGTAGTCGTCGCCGTTCGTCCACTGGTCGCCCGGCCAGTTGTGCAGGCGCACGACTTCCTCCCTCAGGGAGAAGCGCTCGCCCGTGTGCCCCCGGTGGTCGAGGATCCCGTCCCACTGCTCGACCAGTGAGAGCGCGCGGGCGAACTCCTCGGGGATCGGCAGTTCGAGGATGATCCCGGGGGCGAGGGCGGCGACCTCGGCCATCCAGTCGCGCAGCTGGACGCGGGTCACCGGGCGGCCCTCGACGCTCTTCCACCTCGGGTCGCCCGCCCGTGCCGCGAAGGCCCGTTCCCATTTGTCGAGGGCGGCGGCGAGATCCCCGAGGGGGCGATCGGGGGTGCGCGACTGGGGGATGGTCGGGTCCCCGGCGTCGTAAAGCGCTTCGAGATGGGCGATCGCCTTCAACATGAGGGAGCGCTCGGGCAGGACGAGGCGCTTCTTCGATGCGAGCTGCACCGGGTTGAGGAACTGCGTGAGCAACCAGGCCGCATCGGGTGAATGCGCCAGGTCGGCGGCCCTCTTCGTCGCCTCGCGCACGCCCTCGTTGATCGCGGCGATCGTCGGCAGGGACGCGAGCTCGGGCTTCGTGAGCTTACGGCCGTCGGGGAAGCGCTTCTTCGCGCCGTGCATCCCGAGTTCGAGCAGGAATGCGGGCGCGGAGCGTGAGGGGCGTTCCTTCGGGGCCATGCGCCCATTGTCCCTCATCGCGAGGGCGCGCACGCGGTCAGCAGGGTCCAGCGGGGTCCAGTAGGTTCGCACCCCCGCGCGCGGGTACGATTGACCTGTGAATACGACTGATCTCCGTCCCGTCCTCGTCGTCGACTTCGGCGCCCAGTACGCCCAGCTCATCGCGCGTCGCGTGCGCGAGGCGTCCGTCTATTCCGAGATCGTGCCCCACACGATGCCGGTCGCCGACATGCTTGCGAAGGATCCGGCGGCGATCATCCTGTCGGGCGGCCCCTCCTCGGTGTACGAGGACGGAGCGCCGTCCATCGATCCGGCGGTCTTCGACGCGGGGGTCCCGGTCCTCGGCATTTGCTACGGCTTCCAGACGATGGCCCAGGCCCTCGGCGGCGCGGTGGGGCGCACCGGGACCCGGGAGTACGGGCACACCGATGCCGCTATCGGCGCCGGGTCCTGCCTCTTCGCGGGTACGCCCGTCGAGCAGGTCGTGTGGATGAGCCACGGCGATGCCGTTCAGACCGCGCCCGCAGGATTCGAGGTCACCGCCTCGACCTCTCAGACCCCGGTCGCCGCCTTCGAGCACAGGGAGCGCAAGCTCTTTGGCCTCCAGTGGCACCCCGAGGTCGCGCATTCGGCCTACGGGCAGGACGCCCTGAAGAACTTCCTCTACGAGGGCGCGGGGATCGCCCCGACCTGGAACGCCGGATCGATCGTCGACGAGCAGGTCGCGAAGATCCGCGCCCAGGTCGGCGACGCGCAGGTCATCTGCGCCCTGTCGGGCGGCGTCGACTCCTCAGTCGCGGCCGCCCTCGTCCACAAGGCCGTCGGCGACCAGCTCACCTGCTTCTTCATCGACCACGGCCTCCTGCGCGCGGGCGAACGCGAGCAGGTCGAGGGCGACTACGCGCGCGGCATGGGGATCCGCGTCATCACCTGCGATGAATCCGAGCGCTTCCTCAGCGCGCTCGCGGGTGTTAGCGATCCCGAGACGAAGCGAAAGATCATCGGCCGCGAGTTCATCCGCTCCTTCGAAGCCGCCCAGAAGCAGGTCATCGAGGAGGTCGGGGCGGCCGGCGGCGAGGTGAAGTTCCTCGTCCAGGGCACCTTGTACCCGGACGTCGTCGAGTCCGGCGGCGGCGAGGGCGCGGCGAACATCAAGAGCCACCACAACGTCGGCGGCCTGCCCGAGGACATGACCTTCGAGCTCGTCGAGCCGCTGCGCGCCCTCTTCAAGGACGAGGTCCGCGCGGTCGGCCGCGAGCTCGGGCTGCCCGACTACCTCGTCAACCGTCAGCCCTTCCCCGGCCCCGGCCTCGGCATTCGCATCATCGGCGAGGTGACGAAGGAGCGCCTCGACATCCTGCGCGCTGCGGACCTCATCGCCCGAGAAGAACTCACTGCCGCGGGATTGGACGCGCAGATCTGGCAGTGCCCGGTGGTGCTCCTCGCGGACGTGCGTTCCGTGGGCGTTCAGGGCGACGGCCGCACCTACGGGCATCCGGTCGTGCTGCGCCCGGTGTCCTCCGAGGACGCGATGACGGCCGATTGGACGCGCCTGCCCTACGACGTGCTCGCCCGCATCTCGACGCGGATCACGAACACCGTGCCCGAGGTGAACAGGGTCGTGCTCGACGTGACCTCGAAGCCGCCGGCCACGATCGAGTGGGAATAGACGAAAGGCTATTTCGAGGCGTAGATTTTCCGTCCGCTGAGTACCGCAGAGTGTCGCAGCGTACGGGAGAAGCGCAAAGCCCCCAGCAACTTGGGGGAATAAATTGAGCGAGATACCCCCGATTTCAAGTGAAAATCGGGGGTATTTTTTACCCATTTGACCTGCTGTTTTATGCAGATTTACTCCCAATTGCCGTACAGGACGGACATGGCGGCACCCCACGGACGGGGAGTAAAAGGTTTGTTGGGGGAGTAAATTGTCCCAGTTGCCTGTCCCAGCCGATCAAAATGCGCCCCAAAACTCAACTGAAACTCAACGGGGCGAAATATGGTGGCTTTTCAGCAAAACCGCAGGTCAACAATGGGGAGTAAAAATTTACTCCCCAAAGCGATTCCAACGGCTTCAGCACGCTTCGAAAGGTGGGTTTCAGGCATAAGAAAAGCAGGCGGTTCACTCCCAATTGAAGGGGTAAAGCCACCTGCTCGCGTTTCAGTAAATATTTACTCCTAGAACTTCGCCTTCCAGTCGGCGTATTCCTCCGGCGTGATCTCGCTGGATTCCAGCTCGTTTCGCTTTGAGGCCCAGGCCTTGAGCATCTGGGTCGTCTTGGGCGCCTTCTCGGCAGACACGTCGATAGAAAGACCAGAGCCATCCTCAGCGGGCACGATTCCGAACTCATCCTCCAGCTGCAGAAGGAGGCCCAGGAGGTCACGGGCGGTCTCCACGCCGAAGTCCTTCAGGGCAAGCGGGGAGATGTCGAGGGCTTCGGCGATGGCTTCCACCTGAGGCTGCTTGGGAGTCCTGAAATCCGTCTCGTAGTGACGGATCGCGCCCTCGGAGACGCCGATCTTCTCGCCCAGCTCCCCCTGGTAGAGCCCGCGCAGCTTGCGGTAGTGCCTGATCTTCTCGCCAGTCGTCATCTTCCCTCCTGAAAATCTAAACCTCGTAATTCTAGCACCGTACGCAAACGTACGCAATTTCTTGACAGTACGAAAGCGTACGATTATGATTCGCTCATATCAAACGTACGTAATCGTACGATATTAGGAGGACAAATGAACCAGGAAGAAAACAGGCCCACCATGCTCAACGCCGAGCAGGTCGCACAGAGGCTGAACATGTCGAAAGGGTTCGCCTACAAGATCATCCAGGAGATGAACGAGGAGCAGATCAAGAAGGGTCGCGCGGTGGTCAAGGGCCGCGTCCGCTCCGACCACTTCGAGGCAAGATTCTTTGCCGGTGATGAAGATGCCCGTATATAGAAGCGAGAACGGGACGTTCTACTCCCAGTGCTTCTACCGTGACGGCAGGGGCGCGAAGCGGCACAAGGTCAAGAGGGGCTTTGCCACCGAGCTCGAGGCGCTCATGTGGGAGAAGGACTTCCTAGCGGTTCACAACGGCACCATGGACATGCTCTTCGCGGACTTCGTCGACGTGTACGCCACCGAGATTAGGCCTCGAATCAGGGAGCACACCTGGCTGACCAAGGAGTACATGATCAAGGACAAGATCATCCCCTTCTTCGGGAAGATGAGGATGTCCGAGATCAAGCCCATCGACGTCGTCCGCTGGCAGAACCAGCTTATCGACCACAAGGACGCCAACGGGAAGCCGTACTCGGCCACCTACCTCAGAACCATCAACAACCAGCTGAACGCCATCTTCAACCATGCCGAGCGCTACTACGACCTGACGGGCAACCCGTGCAGGAAGGTAACGAAGATGGGCTCGAAGAAAGGCGGAGAGATGAACTTCTGGACGAAGCAGGAGTATCTGAGGTTCTCGGAGGCCATCATGGACAAACCTCTTTCCTTTTACGCTTTCGAGGTCCTCTACTGGACAGGTATCCGCTGTGGAGAGCTCCTCGCCCTCACCCCATCCGATTTCATCTTCGAGACCTCGGAGCTCAGCATCACGAAGTCGTATCAGCGTTTGAAGGGCATCGACACCATCACCGACCCGAAGACTCCGAACTCCGTGCGAAGGATCGCCATGCCCAAGTTCCTCGCCGAGGAGATGAAGGAGTACCTGGAAGACTTCAGAGACGACCTTGGTCCCCATGACCGCATCTTCGACGTGACGAAGTACTACCTGACGCACGAGATGGAGCGCGGATGCAAGGAGTCCGGAGTCAAGCGGATCAGGATTCACGACCTCCGACACAGCCACATTTCCCTGCTGATTGACATGGGCTTCACCGCCCTGGCAATCGCTGACCGGGTGGGACATGAAAGTATCGACATCACCTACCGCTACGCTCACCTGTTTCCCACCCGGCAGGCGGAGATGGCGAACAAACTGGACATGGAGCGAAAGGGGGCTTAAATCATGTCTGCAAAGAACCTTGACAACCACAACCGATGGAGAAGCAAAACCATAGCGTTCCGGGTGTCCCCGGAGGAAAACGAACAGATTGAGATTGCCGTCCGCCTCTCCGGGCTGACCAAGCAGGACTACATCACCCGGCGGCTCTTAGACCGGGCCGTGGTGGTGCAGGGCAATCCCAGGGTCTACAAGGCCCTGCGTGACCAACTCGCCGCCGTCCTGGGGGAACTGCGGCGCATTGAGGCCGGGGGCGGCGTGGGGGATGAACTTCTCGCCACCATTGACCTTATCTCGATGACGCTGGGCGGCATGAAGGAGGATTGATAGATTGATGGATTCCAGAGAAACGAAAAGGACTGTCCCGGTTCCGTCTGTTGGCGCAGACGGGGAACAGCCCATTTCACAAACAACTATCAAAAGTATAGCAGAGGAAACGGCTGAAAACAACCCCCAAGAGGAAAGTTTGGAAGAAATGCTCCGAGATATGCGGCGCATGAGCGACTCGGCTTACCTCCACACGGTTTCTATGAACGACCTTTACCAGAACATCTACCAGAGCAGACCGCCCGTCATTGACGGTCTGCTCTACCCTGGGACATACCTCTTTGCGGGAGCGCCCAAGGTGGGCAAGTCGTTCCTGATGGCCCAGCTTGCCTACCATGTCAGCACCGGCCTCCCGCTGTGGGACTATCCCGTTCACAAGGGGACTGTCCTCTATCTGGCGCTGGAGGACGATCACCGCCGCTTGCAGGGGCGGCTATACCGAATGTTCGGCACAGAGGGCACCAACGACCTGCTCTTTGCGGTCTACGCCAAGCAGCTCGGCGTTGGCCTGGAGGAACAGCTAAAGAAGTTCGTCCGGGAACACCCGGACACCAAGCTGATTATCATTGACACCCTCCAGAAAATCCGAGAGGCTGGCGGGGATAAGTACAGCTACGCCAACGATTACGAGGTGGTGGGGAAACTGAAACGATTTGCCGATGATTGCGGCGTCTGCCTCCTGCTGGTACATCACACCCGGAAACAACAGGCCGATGATAAGTTCGATATGATCTCCGGCACCAACGGACTGGCGGGAGCAGCGGACGGAGCCTTTCTTCTTCAAAAGGAGAAGCGGACGGACGGCAACGCCGTTCTGGACGTGGCCGGGCGTGACCAGCAAGACCAGCGATTCTATCTTACCAAGGACAAGGAACGGCTGATATGGACGCTGGAGCGTACGGAAACGGAGGCATGGACAGAGCCGCCCGACCCGGTGCTGGAGGCCGTAGCCGCCCTTGTAACAGCGGAAAGCCCCTCTTGGGCAGGGACGGCCACAGAACTGGCGGCGGCGCTCCAGACTGACATGAAGCCCAATGCCCTGGCAATGCGGCTGAATGTCCGGGCCGGGAAGCTGCTGACAGACTACCACATCCGCTATGAGAACAGCAGGAGCCACGCCGGGAGAAGTATCAGCCTGACGCTGGAACCGCCCCAGGCGTGACGACCGTGACGGCTTTTTTGAGGGCGGGGGCGGTGTCTGAAACATCGTCACAGTCGTCACGGCTGTCACAGGGAGCGGCCCCAGACGTTTCCCACCCCCACCGCAACCCAGCGAAGCGGTTGCGGTGGGGAGAGGAGGGGCAAGGGAGCGGAGTGAGGGATGGACACAAGGCCGTCCCGAATGGAGCGGACTTTGACCCGACGAGGTGCAGGGTGCCCTTTTCTGCGAAGTATACCCTGCGGGTAAAAGGGCGGCCCTGCTGGGGGAGGCAACCGCACACCGAGCCGCAGCGAGGCGTTTCGGAGGCCACCCGCCGCTTGCGGCGGCTCTTAGGCCGGAGATGTTGCCGGGGACAAAGCCCCCACACCCCCTCGGAGAGCCCACGACACTTTGCAGCCCGAAGGGATGAAAGTGTCATAGTGGGTTATTACACTTCCCGCAGGAAGTGCCTCCCCTGAACTTCCGTCCTCGATCAACAACCCAACATCTGAAACAGGAGGATTTTTGCCTATGGCGAGAGGCGACGGTATTGACCGTATCAACGCAAGAAATATGAGGCTGACCGAAACCAAGATCGGCAACACCCAGCAGCACAATGAGCGTGAGAAAGATTCCTATGTCAACCAAGACATTGTATTAGAGCGGACGCCGCTCAATGTCCATTTCAAAACCCCGTCCGCTGGGTATCGGGAGATATTTGCTCAAATGGAGGCTGATGGCGTGATTTCCACCCGTGGTATCAAGGAGGACGCCTTTCGATACAGTGAGCTGGTCTTTGACGTAAACTCCGCTTACTTCTACAATCACGGCGGGTATGACTTCGCAAAACAATTTTACACCGAAGCCTATAAAGCCGCAATCAAAATCGTGGGTGGAGAGCAGTATATTTTGTCGGCGGTCATGCACGCCGACGAGCGCAACCGGGCCATGTCCGAGGCGCTGGGGGAGGACGTGTACCACTACCACCTCCATGTGGTCTATATCCCGGTGGTGGAGAAGGAGATACGCTGGACAAAGCGGTGTAAGGACAAGTCCCTGGTGGGAAAGGTCAAGGAAACGATCATGCAGGTGAGCATGAGTAAGAAGTGGGCGTCCAAGTCCATTCTGGACGAAGCTACCGGAGAACCGCTATGCACAGCTAAGGGCAAGCCCGTCCTACGAAA